>JACQAU010000352.1 GCA_016194835.1 Deltaproteobacteria bacterium | reverse complement strand
CGCCGGCACCTGCACCAGCGGTTCCAGAAATAATACGTAAAGTAACTTCTATTATTAGTAAAGTTGATGCTAAATTACTAGATATACCTTCAGACTCATCAGACGAAGATGAGAGTAATGGAGATTCACCAGCCATTAAAGATAAAAAAGAAAAACTAGATGAATTAAAAGAAGAAAAAGCAGCACTTGAAGAGAAGCAAAAAAATTCAAAAGAAAAAGGCAGAGACAGGAAGAAATATTTGTCATCGTGTCTGGCTGCAATCCATGCAGCAGAAACAACAGCAGGCAGTGTTAGATCAAAGCTTAAAAAAATCTTTGATTCAGGCAAGGCAGATTTGTAGAGTTAACAGAATCTAGTTATGGCATATTGACATGGCATAAAATATGCCATATATTTATGGTATGGGTTCTGCTATAAAGAGCAAAAATTTTCATATCCCTTTGCATGAGAATATTTATCTTGAATTACGCCAGGTTGCAGAAGTGTTAAAAAAACCAGCTACCCAAATTGTACGCGATGTGATCGGATCATGGCTAAAAGAGAGAAAAAAAGCAGCGATACGCCAAAAACTTATTGAATATGTAAACGCTAATGCTGGAAGTCGCCATGATTTTGATCCAGAACTTGAGGCTGCCGGGATAGAGCATATTATAAAACAAGAAAAAGGTATAAAAGAGGAATAAAAAGGAATTAAATGAAACGAGGTGAAATTTACTGGGCAAATTTAAATCCTCGTTCAGGCTCTGAACAGTATGGTAAAAGGCCAGTCATAATTGTTTCTCATGACGTTTTCAATGAAAGTTTCAAATGGCATTCAATCATAGTAGTCCCGGTTTCTACTTCTAATAAACAATCTCGTCGAGGGCCTACTGCTATTGTGCTTGCTAGAGGTACTGCTGGATTAAAACAGCTCAGTGTAGCGCTTTGTCATCAAGTTACTACTCTAGATCGATCAAAAATTAATGAAAAAATTGGATTGCTACCTTCATCCTCGCTATACGAGGTTGATCAAGGATTAAAAATCGCCTTATCACTTGAATGATGTAAAATATGACAAATTCTAAAATTATTTCTTTTACAAAAATGCACGGACTAGGAAACGACTTTGTGGTTGTTAATGATTTCAAACAACCAGAATTATCATTATTAACTTCTGATGTTATAAAAAAAATTTGCCACAGGCGATTTGGAGTCGGTGCTGATCAATTGTTGTGGATAAAAAAGGCGCACGCACCAAACGCTGATGCCAGAATGGAGGCTTTTAATCAAGATGGCTCACGGGCTCAGATGTGTGGTAACGGAATTAGAGCCGTAGGACTTTTGCTTTCACAACAAAATCCACAAAAAAAAGAATGGATTATCGAAACTTTAGCTGGCCTGATAACAGTTTGGATTTTAGATAATAATTATGTGAGAGTAAATATGGGAGTGCCCGTGCTTGGCAGAGGTTTTGAGTTTTTGTTAAGTAAAAAAACTTCTAAAAATATTATTTCAATTGATCATAAGAATGATCATAATAATGTTCATAAGAATGATCATAATAATGTTCATAAGAATGATCAAAAAAAATTACTTTTTTATGAAGTCAGCATGGGAAATCCACACTGTGTGATTTTTACAAAAAACATACAAAAAATACCTTTAACAAAATGGGGTCCTCTTATTGAGACACATCGGGCGTTCCCTGATGGAGTTAATGTCGAATTTGTCAAAGTCGGAGCTAGAAAAAAATCTCTAAAAACTTCTATTTCTATCCGTATTTGGGAGCGTGGAGCTGGCGAAACTCTGGCTTGTGGTACAGGTGCATGTGCATCGGTAGTTACAGCCTTGGCATTAAAATTTGTTACGCCAGACCTGACTAGCAAAATAAAAGTATATTTGCCAGGTGGAGAACTTTTTATTCAGTGGGATGGTCCAGGCGCGCCTGTCTTTATGGAGGGACCGGCATGTTTTGTGTTTAATGGGAGAATCAATATTGATTTGGCGTAGATTATTGCTCCATCTCCATAAGTGGATTGATGTACAGTCTAAATGTCTTATCTTTGTGTCTTCTTATAGCAAAAATACCATTTTCTTTTTCTGTAGCTAATTTTTTATAAAAACTAGGATCTAGTTCTGATACTTCGCTAATTGTTTTTCCCGCATATTTGCCAAAATCAATGACTACCTGGTGTTCTTCTAAAATTCCAGTTACTGGACTGAGCGCTGTGCTCATAACTTTCAATTCCCCCCGTATAAAATATAGTCTAGTCATAGTTTTTAATACTTTCAACTACTTGTTTTAGTTTCCTTCTGTTATCTCAGTTCCAAGTGTGATAAGAATGCTCTATATGTGTGGCGTAGTTGGTATTATTGGATCATCAGAAGCCGCTCAGGAAGCCTTTCTTGGGCTTACCACCTTGCAGCATCGAGGGCAGGATGCGGCTGGTATTTTAACTCATGATTCTGACGGATTTCATCGGGTAAAGAATTTAGGTTTGGTCGAATCTGTCTTTACTCGCGAAAATATGAAAACCTTAACTGGCAATATCGCAATAGGTCACACCCGCTACAGTACCGTAGGTCGTGGTGACATAATGGATGTCCAGCCATTTTTATTAAATTACCCATTTGGTCTTGGCATGGTTCATAACGGCAATATTATAAACTGCGAAGAGTTGACCCACGAATTGAAAGTAAAACTACATCGCCATCTGCTTACACATTCAGATACGGAAATTATTTTAAATTTATTTGCTGAAAATTTAGCGGAGTTTGCACAGAAAAATAATAAACTTGATTTTGAGATGATTTGTCAGGCCACAGACAAAGTATTTCAAAAAATTAGTGGCAGCTACAGCATTGTCGGCCTAGTTGCGGAACAAGGACTTTGGGCTTTTAGAGATCCCCACAGCATTCGCCCTCTTATTTTAGGCATAAGAAAAGGCAAACGCTTTGGAGAATCTGATAATATTTCTTATATGATTTCTTCTGAAAGTGTTTCATTGTCTTTTCTAGGCTATGAAATTGTCAGAGATATCATGCCCGGCGAAGTTATTTTTATTGATGAAGAGCTTAATGTTTATTCGAAGGTATTAAATGCCAACGCACCGCCTAGACCTTGTATGTTTGAGTGGGTTTATTTTGCTTCGCCTGAGTCTATTATAGACGGCGTTCCTGTTTACGGTGCTCGAATTCAGCTCGGTCAAAATCTGGCTAATATTGTAAAAAAGAAAATCGAATCCAATGAAATCCAAGCTGACATGATTGTGCCTGTGCCTGAGACTTCGAGAATTGCAGCTATACGACTAAGTGAAGAATTAAAAATCCCATATCGTGAGGTTTTAATTAAAAATCGGTACATTAAACGAACTTTTATTTTAGATTCTCATGAAAAACGTCAGAGTGCTGTAAAACTAAAACTTTCTCCAGTTCGTTCAGAAATTGAGGGAAAAAATGTTTTACTAGTTGACGATTCGATTGTGCGTGGAACAACATCTAAAAAAATTATTGAACTTGTCAGAGCAGCAGGGGCGAAAAAAGTTTATTTTCTATCTACTTGCCCTCCTATTCAGCATCCTTGTTTTTAT
>JACQAU010000351.1 GCA_016194835.1 Deltaproteobacteria bacterium | reverse complement strand
TTGTGGGTTCATCAGCTATAAGAATTTGCGGGTTACAAGACAACGCCATAGCCATCATCACGCGTTGTCTCATGCCGCCTGAGAGTTGATGAGGGTAGTCTTTGATTCTTTTCTCTGGCGCAGGAATACCAACTAATTTTAGCATTTCTATTGCCTTATCTTTAGTGCTATTTCTTGATAAGTGTTGGTGGAGCCGGATTGTTTCTTCGATTTGATTTCCAATTGTAAAAACCGGATTCAGAGAAGTCATTGGTTCCTGAAAAATCATTGAAATTTCATTTCCCCTAATACTTCGCATTTCTCTGGACGAAAGAGTCAGTAGATTTTTACCTTTATAAATAATTTCGCTGCTTTTTATTTTACCTGGAGGCGTGGGGATTAAGCGCATAATAGACAAACTTGCGACACTTTTGCCACATCCGCTTTCTCCAACAATTCCTAAGGTTTTTCCTGGATAAACGGAAAAACTTACGTCATCAACTGCTTTTACTTCGCCTTCTTCTGTAAAAAAAGAGGTTTTTAAATTTTTAACATCTAAAATTTTTTCGTTTTCCATATATTTACTTAATTTTTGGATCTAACGCATCTCTGAGTGAATCTCCAAAAATATTTAGAGCCAAAACAACAAAAAACATTGCTGCAGTTGCCCCGGCCAGTTGCCACCACACTCCACGAGCCAGTTCCAGTTTGGCATCATCAATCATTACGCCCCAGCTTGGTTGACCTTGAACTCCTAAGCCTAAAAAAGATAAAATAACTTCTGCTTTTATTGCAGACATAAACTGTATCGAAAGATTTATTATTACAAAATGAAACACATTGGGCAGGATGTGTTTAAAAATCTTAGAGAAATGACTTGCTCCAAGGCTTTCTGCCGCTAGAACGTATTCTCTGCTTTTGTGTTTAATAAACTCTCCGCGTATCACCCGAGCCAGTCCAATCCATGAAGTCACTCCAAGAGCAATATAAATAGCAGCTAATCCTTTTCCTAAAACAAAAGTTATAGCAATCAGAAGCATAATATTGGGTATAGACGACACAGTGGTATAAAACCAAACAACGATTTCATCAACCCATCCACCAAAGTATCCCGCAACCGCGCCTAAGCATACTCCGATCGGAATGCTTATTAGAGCAGATATGAGCCCCACACTCATAGCAACTCTTGTTCCCTGGATAACTTTATAAAAAACACTTCGCCCAAAAATATCTGTACCTAACAAAAATTTAAAAGTCGTAACAGATGGAGGTAAATAGGCCTCACCAATTGTTTGGTTCCATGACGAAGCAATTAGACCTATTTTTGCAAGCACTGCAATGAGGGCGTAAAAAACTACGATATAAAAACAAAAAATAGCAAATTTGTCTTTTTTTAAACGATAAAGTCCATCTTCCCAGAGACTTCGTCCTTTTGGAAATTCGTTCATTTCAGGCTCACCCGTGGATCTATAAAAACATAAATTATATCTGTAGCCACATTTCCAAAAATGTAAAGTATTGACACTATGGTTGCCATAGCTTTGATTACAGGAAAATCACTATTGTGAACAGCATCAATTGTAATGCTTCCTAAGCCAGGAATGCCAAAAAAACTTTCTAGTAAAAACGACCCTAAAATAAGCAGTGGGATCTCAATTACAACATTTGTAACAATGGGAACCATGCTGTTTTTTAAAATGTGTTTAAATAATACTTTAGTTTCTGATAGTCCCTTTGCCCGGGCTGTTCTAACATAGTCCTGGTTGGTTTCTTCTAAGATAGCTGTTCTAAAAAATCTAACGTCATATCCAAGGCTTACGCTAAACCAGATTAAAATCGGCATGAGAACAAATTCAATACGATTTGGGAGTACACTCTCATACCCAGAAATAGGAAACAGCCCGACTTTGTAGGCTAGAAAGTACTGTCCAAAAAGAATATACGCAAGACTTGGAACGCTCATGCCAATTACACAAAAAATAACTACGATGCGATCAATCCAAGTGCCCCTAAAATAAGCTACAATCAGACCCATTGTAATTGCCATGAGTGTGGTGATAAAGAAAGCGGGTATGGCAACGGACAGAGTTGATT
>JACQAU010000353.1 GCA_016194835.1 Deltaproteobacteria bacterium | reverse complement strand
TGCTAAAAAATGTAAAAAATATTTGTGACATTGCTTCGTATAGTATTTCTCTTTTGTTGTTTAAATATTTTTCATCAAAATGGGTATATTTTTTTAAATTTGTTAAAGAATAGTAGTGCAAATAGAATGGAAGATATTTTAAAAGTTCGGGTTCAAAATCAAACGAACGATACAATCTGTGAATACGATTTAAGCATTCGATTGCAGCTATCTGGATTTCTACTGTTTCTAAATTGGGTTGAGAGGCAATGATTGTGCTAAAAGCACGCTCAGCCGCCTGAACAAATTCGGCATGAAATAAAGAACGTGAAATCCAGTATTCAGCAAAAACCTTTTGACTAGTGGTTTTTGAACTTTTTCTCAAAGCAAGTGCATTTACAAAGCCATTAATTGGAGAATAAGACCCAGAAATACTATAGCGAAACTCATTAATCCATATATTCTTTTGGATATTTTTTTGGGTATTTCTTTGGTAGGTTCTTTGGTTCTCTTTTTGATTCTCTGGCGCAGTTGTTTTGAATTTCCATGTTTCAAAACGAGAGCATGCATCTGAAGCCGAATAGATGTCCTGTGCATATAGTTGTACTTGTGAAAAAACAATAAAACACAAAACTAAAATATATGCCATCACTCACTGCCTCCAAATAAAAAATGAACACCAAAAGTTACTGTATTGCTCCAATTTGTTCTTTCGCCAACAATTTGTCCCAGTTTTGGTGTAATAACTTTTTCGATAATTTTTTCACGATAATACTGAAGCCTATAATCTACGCGAATTGAAATTGATTGCGTAATATAGACGTTCTGCCCAAGACCCAGATGTGGCGTTAAATAAGTCCCAGACTCAGTGCCGGTAAAACCAGCGCCACCTAATAAATGGAAATCATAGTAGATAATGGCTTTACCGACGAGGCTTAGTTTCCCATATAGAACATTTGCAGTGCTTTCGGTACCAAAATAATATTTTGGTGGATTATTATTGGTGGTGGCCCCTATGGTATCTTCGAAAGTAGTTAAAGCGCTAGATGGACTTACAAAACTTTTCCAACCAAATACTTTTACTGCAAAATATTCGCTCAAATGTAACCCAACAGAGCTACCTATATTTTTAGTATTTAAAAATGGATCAGAAGTTGTAATACCACCAAAGAATCCAACTTCGATTTTATGACTTTTAGAATATAACCTATTTTGAACAACACCCATTTCTGATTCATTGCCTCTGGCCCAATATTTTTCTTTAATAACATCGACATTAACTTTTTCAGGAGTGGTTGCTTCGGCAAAGACTGTTTTCTGTTTTGACAACTCGGCTTCGCCTGCATATATATTTACATATGTAAAAAATATTATAGACAATACTATTAATTTAAAAAATCTCATATATTTTACCTCTCAAGTGTCTTAAAAATAAATGGATAAGACACAGCTACGTCAATGCCTCCTTTTGGTGTTGGAAACTTCCAGGTCACCAGTCTTCGCAATACACAATCGTCTAATCTCGGATCCGGAAGAGTTGATGTTTTTACTGCGGCCGTTTTCACACCACCGGCACCACCTATTTGAAAATGAATCACAAGCTTGCCTTCTAGATCTGGGGTTTTCATCATAGCGGATTCATAACAATAACGAATTTCGCTTAAATGCTTGTGAATAACTTCACCTACTTCATCTTTTGTCAAACCTTCTTCGATATCCGATGCTCCAGAATCAATCGTGACAAATGATTTGCCATGACCAGAAACTTGGGCATATTTACCTTTTAAATACCCAACCCCATGTCCTCCTCCATCCCCAAACCCTTCGCCCCCCAGTGATGCAACTTGAACTTGTTTATAATTACGATCTCCTGTTGATGGAGCAAAAGCCTTAAGTGAATCTAAATTTGAGTTGAAAAAATTTTTGGATGCATTTGCATGATTTCTACCCATAACCAAATCAGACTGAGCCAATAGTTTGGTCATCCCACCCTTCAAAAGATTACTCATTGCACTTTTTAGAG
>JACQAU010000339.1 GCA_016194835.1 Deltaproteobacteria bacterium | reverse complement strand
TAAACTGGCAAACTGTTATCCGGCACTGTCATCTGGCACAGACACAGACACCGCTCACTGACACAGAGTTTCTTTGAACTATAGAAACTGCTGACTAGTTACGAATTAGAAATGATTAATTACTCCAATCAATTACTCCGCGATCTTCGCAGGCACCGGTTTTTGGATCCAGAAGAATAAAATTATGAGATTCGAAAGTACCAAAACTATGTAGGTTTTACCCCTGAGGGTACACCGAAACTTGCTTTCGGCCCTGAGTATAGCTTTCAAACTTAACTAAACCAGAAATGAGAGAGTACAGAGTGAAATCCCTGCCTAATCCGACATTTCTTCCAGGATGGATTTTTGTCCCTACTTGCCTGACTAAGATTTCTCCAGCATTTACTGCTTGCCCACCAAAACGCTTAACACCGCGCATCTTTGGATTGCTGTCCCGACCATTTCTTGAACTACCACCTGCTTTTTTGTGTGCCATAAATTAATATCCCTTTTAAGTGGTGACTGCTGGCTTATTTGACTCTTCTGGTGCTGATTTTTTTGTGACTAACGCAGTATTAACTCTTTCTGGTCCTTTTGCCTTTAAATAAGAAATAAAGTTTCCCAGTTTTACTTTCTTATCATGCTCCGAAAGCTCAAGCCTCTCTCCACTACCATTGTCCAAGCCAGTAATTAAGAGTTGCGTGTGATCCTGGCGATGTCCTTTGGTGCGACGGTACTGTTTTCGCTTTTTGTACTTAATAATCAGGATCTTCTTGCCACGGCCTTGTCCAACTACTTCTCCTGTGACTAAAGCACCTTGAAGATAAGGCTTGCCCACCCAAACTTGTGTGTTTGGCTCAGAAGACTTGCCAATTAATAGAACTTTATCAAAGCTAAGGGCACTACCCTTGTCTGCAACTAGCTTTTCAACCTGAATAAAATCACCGGGTTGCACTTTGTATTGTTTACCACCTGTTTCAATAACTGCGTACATAGGTCAAGAAAGATGCCCGAAAACAAATATAAAGTCAAGTCGGTTTTTTTTTACCTATTTTTTAGGTGAGATTCCAATAATACAGGAACAATTTGTGATGCATTGGGTTTTTGGATCTTCCACCTTCCATAGTGCTTTTTTAAATAAAAAGTTACACGATACTCTTTCTCAGCAGCCGGCGAGCGCGTGCCGTGAGCGTCCCCTATATCTGTTAGGTCATAGATAACTTCAATTTGAGCTTCGTCTAAAAAGGCCGTCTTCTGTGGTACTATTTTATATTGCTTAGTGATTAGGAAACTATCATGAGATGGGATTTCTTTCCAGGTTGTTAGATTCTTTCGCTCTGCTTCTGTCATCCCGGTCCAATAAAAACCAGCTCCATCCCTGGCACAATAGTATTCAATTAGTTCTTGTGGAGTTTTAAAATGGTTTGTTGTCACTAGAATCGGAATTTTTTCTCCTGCAAATGCCACACAAGATGTAACTAATAATATGCAAATATTTAATCTCATATCGTCCCTCTCATATCGTCCCTCCATGATACTGACAGACTTGATTTGATTTGGGCTTTAATCTTAAATTAAACAGTCCGGCACGTATGATGCGGTTTTTTTCTTCTATCGGGTCAGTCGATAAGGCAAACACCCTTTCACGTATTGTACCAGCAGATTGAGAAGCCTCTATTACTTCTGCTGTAAGGAATTTTGGATCGTAACTTTTTACAACAAATACGTGTCCCGATGTTTCCCAGGGAAGACGATACACTAGCAGATCTCCTACCATGGGCTTTTCGCCTGCATAAACGTTTATTGGGACAAATGCTTTGGACACTTTTTTGATCAGTTCTGCTCTATCTTTTTTGTATCGTGGAGGCATTGGCAAAACACCCTTTCTCCTGTATATCCACATGGCTCTGAAATCTAAAGATGTAAACTTTCCTTTTCTCATTTCGACAGGCAGTGCTGAACTAGCCAAAAGAGAACAATCTGTTCCTGTCAGTCCACCACCTAAAAAATATCCATTGTGTAATAAACTTATTTTTTTCTTTGTTCCATTTTCTAAAACCAGGTCCAAAAATTCGACAAGTTTTAGTTTTTTTAATAAAAGATCCTGCTCTTGTTTGGGAAGACCATGAAATAATATCAGTCTATTTACAAGGTTTTCGGATTTTAAAAGCGAAGGATTATTGAAAATTTCTGAAAGTTCTGGAGTTCTAGAAAGCGGATTTCCACTAGGAGGGGAAAATAATTCTTTAAAAGCCATAGTCGCACCAAGATAAGATTGTTGATTGATTTCCTTTTGAAATGCACCTAGGCTCAAAAGTGTTTTTTCCTGAGCTAGTTGAGTGAGGCTAGCAAAACGAAATTTTTCGCTAGATTCGATGCCTTCCTTCGTTTGATCCAGGGACTGGGCTAAATCATTGAGTCCGGCTTTAGATTGCTCTAGGAACTTTCCCAGAGCACTAAAAGGTATTTGTCGGTATGGTTCGCTCACATTTTGATCGTCTTCTTCGATGGCTTCATAAACTGCTTTTCTGGCTGCTAAAATTGATTGAAACAAATCTTGTTGTGCTATATTTCTTGCAGCTTTTTCTGAATCATCAGCCGTGGCTCTCATTAGACCATTTGGATCTGTTTGAGGATTGGTTTCAGGATCAAAAATACGGTCTTCGTTTGTGTTTTTTTGATCCATAAAATTTTCTTCTAAAGAGTTTTCTGCTTGCTCAGTTTCTTCTTGTTCGTGTTGATCTCGTTGATTTAGCACGCAAGAATTTGGCAAATGAAACTCTCCGGCGCTTACTTTAGGAAATGTACTGCTCTTTAAACCAAAGAAACGATTATCTTTCGGTAACATGTTTGTAATAGAAATTTCAGACTCAGGTTGCAAAGCCGATAGTTCATTTTTTGTTTCTCCTAAAAAAGCATTTTCAGGCATAGGTACTGTTTTTCCGTCATACCAACCTCTTAGGAAAGTTTGTCCCAATCCATTTTGCTTTTTGTGATCGATGTTTTTTTGATCAACACAAACTCGAGTTCCCCTTTGAATATCACTAGTATTTGTCAAAAGATTTGAAGCAATTGAATGCGTCAATGTGCGTGCATTATAACCAGATGGGCAATTTTGACTCATTAAATTAAATTCTACAAAAAACCATCCACTTATTAGCAGGATAATAGTTAATAAATAATAAGAATTAAAAAGCCGCATCTTGTTTAATAATACGCTCCATTAGAGACAGAGACAACTTTCATTTGATTAAGAATTGTGATACTCCGGGGCTATAAATTATATTCATTTATTAGGAGGTTTATATGAGAGAGGTAGTTATTGTAGGTTTTGCTCGCACACCGTTTGGAGCGTTCCAGGGAGCTTTGGCTTCTGTATATGCTCCAAAACTAGGATCTATAGCTATTAAAGGCGCTTTACAAAAAGCCAAGCTTTCGCCTGACCTAGTATCAGAAGTTATTATGGGAAACGTTTTAGCATCAGGTGTAGGCCAAGCCCCGGCCCGCCAAGCAGCTATTTACGCTGGTATTCCAAAGTCTGTTCCTGCTCTAACTATAAACAAAGTTTGTGGAAGTGGCATGAAAGCAATCATGTTAGGAACACAGTCTATTTTACTTGGTGATAGCGAGACTGCAATCACGGGAGGCATGGAAAATATGAGCCAGGCTCCCTATTTGGTTCAAGGTGTAAGGACTGGTTTCAGGATGGGGCACCAGAGTTTTTTTGATTCGATGATTTTAGACGGGCTTTGGGATCCTTATAATAACCAGCACATGGGCAATTGTGCCGAGCTTTGTGCAAGAGAGAAATTTTTTTCTAGAAAAGAACAAGATGAATTTGCTATTGAAAGCTTTAAACGGGCTCAACAAGCACAAAAAGAAGGCAAATTTAAAAATGAAATTACTGCAGTTTCAATTGAGGGTAAAAAAGGTGACACTGTGCTTGTAGAAAATGACGAGGGTCCAAGTCGAGTTAATTTTGACAAAATTTCGACTCTAAAACCAGCATTTGATAAGCAAGGATCTGTAACGGCTGCAAATTCGTCGACTATCAATGATGGTGCCGCAGCATTGATTTTGATGAGCAAAGAGCGTGCAAAAGCATTAGGGCTGGAGCCTTTGGCGCGTATTATTTCGTATGGAAGTTTTGCACAAGCTCCTGAATGGTTTACCACTGCGCCTGCTGGTGCAATGAAAGCTGCTATGAAAAAAGCAAATTGGAAAGTTTCAGAGGTCGATCTCTTTGAAGTAAACGAAGCCTTTGCAGTAGTCGCGTTAGCAGCAAAAAAAGAACTTGAGATTCCACATGAAAAATATAATGTGTGGGGTGGGGCTATTTCATTAGGACATCCTATTGGAGCAAGTGGAGCACGCATTGTAATGACTTTGATATCAGCTCTAATGGATAAAAACCTGAAACGCGGAGTTGCTGGGATTTGTATCGGTGGTGGTGAATCTACTGCGCTTTGTGTGGAGTTATTATAAAAAAAAGGATCTTGTTATGAACAAAGTATTTCCCGATGCTAAAGAGGCTGTAAAAGATATACATGATGGGGCTGTGCTTGCCCTTGGTGGTTTTGGGCTTTGCGGTATCCCTGAAAACTGCATTTTGTCTATAAGAGAAAAAGGGGTAAAAAACCTGATTTGTATCTCAAATAATGCAGGAGTAGACGATTTTGGAATTGGTCTACTTTTACAAACAAGGCAAGTAAAAAAAATGATTTCCAGTTATGTTGGAGAAAATAAGCTTTTTGAGTCATTGGTGCTTTCCGGGGAGCTTGAGATTGAGCTCACGCCTCAGGGCACGC
Organism: Deltaproteobacteria bacterium; assembly: GCA_016194835.1. GTDB lineage: Bacteria > Bdellovibrionota > UBA1018 > UBA1018 > UBA1018 > JACRAO01. The sequence continues at coordinate 1,204 of JACQAU010000339.1, read as the reverse complement.
TAGCTGAAAAACTGAGAGCTGGTGGAGCTGGAATTCCCGCATTTTTTACTCCAACTGGAGTAGGTACTGTTATTGCTGATGGGAAAGAAGTTAGAGAGTTTGATGGTAAAAAATATATTTTAGAGAAAGCACTCAAAGCGGATTTCTCTATTGTTAAAGCTTGGCGTGGAGATCCGATGGGTAATTTAATTTATAGAAAAACCGCTCGAAACTTTAACCCAATGATTGCCACATGTGGAAAAATCACGATTGCAGAAGTAGAGGAATTGTTGCCGGTTGGATCTCTTGATCCAGATAAAGTGCATACTCCAGGGATTTATGTACAAAGGATTTTTCAGGGTAGAAATTATGAGAAGAGAATTGAGAGAAGAACAGTTTTAAAAGAGGTGAAACATGCAACTAACACGTGAACAAATTGCACAGAGAATCGCTCAAGAACTAAAAGACGGTTATTATGTCAATTTAGGAATTGGAATTCCCACTTTAGTTTCTAATTATGTTCCTAAGGGAATGACAGTGATTTTTCAAAGCGAAAATGGGATTTTAGGGATGGGAGGATATCCCACAGAAGACAAGCTAGATCCTGATTTAATTAATGCCGGAAAAGAAACTGTGACACTTTTGCCGGGAGCTGCGGTTTTCTCTAGTGCTGATTCTTTTGCTATGATTCGAGGAGGACATGTGGACCTTACAGTGCTAGGAGCGATGGAAGTAGATGAAAAAGGCAACCTGGCAAATTGGATGATTCCGGGAAAAGTTGTGAAAGGCATGGGTGGTGCTATGGATTTGGTAGCCGGTTCTCGGCATGTCATAGTCGCAATGCAGCATGTTTCGAAAGATGGCGCGAGCAAAGTTTTACCGCGCTGCACACTGCCGTTAACTGGTGTTGGAGTTGTCAAAACAATTGTCACGGAACTGGCTGTGATTGATGTAACTTCGGATGGATTGGTTTTAAAAGAAAGAGCACCTGGTGTTTCAGTCGAAGATATCAAAAAAGCCACAGCAGCTAGACTTTTGATTCCTTCACAAGTGCTGGAGATGAGATTGTAAAAAATACCATTAATTTAAGCGAGGGTTTAACCGATAGGTAAAAAGTGCAAGGAGGCTAACGCCGCTAATGTCGCTTATGCCTGTCAATACCCGTATATTATTTTTTATAGTCTTTATCGGATGTTTTTCCTGTTTGGAGCTCTCATGTCGCTTG
>JACQAU010000358.1 GCA_016194835.1 Deltaproteobacteria bacterium | reverse complement strand
GGTTATGCTTGGATAGAGCAAGCTCTTTTGCTGCCCGAACTAAGAATTGTCGAATTGACACCAAAAATTGCCTATCAATCTACGATTTTGCCAAAACCTATACACGATGATCCAGTAGATCAAATATTAATAGCTACAGCTCGTGATGAAAATGCTTTTGTGCTAACAAAAGATAAGCTTATACAAAATTACTCCCATATTAAATATATTTGATAAAAACCAGTAATCTTTTGACTCAGCGCGTCTTGATGAAGATAACAGTTGTTTTATTTCGTGCATTTGCCAAAATATACTATGGATGAGGTATGGGGTTATGAGGGATCGAACTAGGATTTTAGCGCTTGGTGTGTTAATGACTGTGGGCTGTTCTTTACAGCCGGTACAGTACAATAATTTAAAAATAAATTTTTATAACGCAGTTCAAAAGAATCTGTCTTATTCTATTAAGACAGACTTGGTTTTACCTGAGCTAAAGTTATATTCTTCTTCTGCTTTTCCAGAAACTGCATCTCAATTTGATTGCCTGGCAGTAAATGTAATGGGTAGTGGTGTTGTAAGTAACTCAGATAAAAATCCAGATTCTTTTATGCCAGATTTGTTAGCGGGTAAGTTTTGTTCTTATTCTGGTATTACTTCTGCTCCTTTTGCGCAATCTAGCTTAGAGGTAAAAGTAGATCTAAAAGTTCCATCAGGAAAAGATCGCATTATTCAGGTTTTAGGCATTTTAAATCAAGGGAAAAATCTTTGCAGTCAGTCAAGTTCACTCGGTCAAATGGTAGAATTAACTGGTTCATATGAAATAGGGTTTGAGCTGGGTAGAGCGCAGGTGAATTTATTTTCAAATCAGACAGTTTATATTGAAAACAAATATGATCATTTAAGTTTCGAAGAAAAATTTAAGCGTGACGTTGGATGCAGTAAGTCTAGTGGTGATAATGGATTTAATAAGCCTACGCCAACTGCTTTTAGTTTTTTTCTTGCTGATTCAAATAATCATAGAATTTTGATTTGGGTAACTCCACCAACAACAACTCAACAAGCGGCAGATTTTGCTTTAGGGCAAGCTGATTTTGGTTCTAATTCTGATGGACTTTTCACTCCGAGTGCAACCACATTATCGCGTCCTTATATTGCAAGAACAGATGGCACTAGACTTTTTGTAGCTGAAAAAAACAATAGTAGAGTTTTGATTTGGAATACTATGCCTACAACAAATGGGCAGGCGGCAGATATAGTTTTGGGTCAGCCAAATATGACGTCTAATTCAGGAAATAATGGTGGAGTAAGCGCAAGCAGTTTAATTGAACCATATAGTGTTTTTAGTACAGGATTACAACTATTTGTAGCTGATACATCAAATAACAGAGTTTTGATTTGGAATACTATGCCTACAACAAATGGGCAGGCGGCAGATATAGTTTTGGGTCAGTCAGATATGTCTACAAATAATATTAATGGAGGCTATCCAGTTGGTTCTATAAAAGGCTCAAGTTTCAAGAGCCCTACTGACGTTTTTGTTTATGATAATAAATTATTTGTAGCTGATATGCTAAATAACCGTATATTAATCTGGTCTACAATACCTACTGCAAATAATAAGACAGCAGATGTTGTTCTAGGACAAGCTGATATGAATACTAATTATTTTGCTACTACTCAAAATGGATTATTCAACCCATGGCGAGTTTATGTAGCTCAGGGAAAGATTTTTGTTTCAGAGTATGGCAATAGTCGTGTTTTGATTTGGAATGGTATTCCTGCAGCAAACGGTGGTGATGCAGCTTTAGTGCTTGGTCAACCATCTTTTACAGCAAGCACAGAAAATAACGGAGGTATTAGTGCGAAAACTATGTATCAACCAGCAGGAATGTGGTTAAGTTTACAAGGTGTTTTTTACGTTAATGATGATCTAAATAATAGAGTATTAGGGTGGAATTCTATTCCGAGTACTAATCAACAAGCAGCAGATTTTGTTTTAGGCCAGTCTGGTATGACTACACGAGATGTAGGTGTTAGCGCTACAGCATTTGATTAACCATTTTAAAATATATTATGAAAGCAATTAAAAACGAAACTATTGAAGGAAAGAAACTAGCAATTGGGCATCAGCCTCTAGTTCATCTGTCTCCTCAAGATGAGGAACTTTTTCGCAGCTTTCAGTCCAATTTGCTTTCGTTAATTTCTCACGAGCTTAGAACGCCTCTTATGGGAGTGCTCAATGCGCTCACTTTGCTAGAAGAACAAAGTGACGAACACTCAGAAATAACATCAAAGGAACTTTTAAATGTCGCAAGAAAAAATGCCATAAAACTTCAGCATAACCTGTCTTCCGTGCTAGATTTAGCAGCGATAGAAAGTAAAAATTTTCATATCCGGTTAAGAGAGATGAATCTGTCTCGTCTCATGGAAGCTAAACTTAAAAACTTTCAGCCATTATTTTTAGAACAAGAAATCAAATGTGAATTAGAAAAAAAATTTCAAGCAGATTATGTGATCAAAGATGAAACCGCAGAAGAAATAACAGCACTTGCTGATCCTCAGCGTTTAGGGCGTGTATTGGATTTATGCTTTCATGTCATTTTGTCTAAAATTAAACAAAAGTCGTTGTTAAAAATTACTTTTACACAGACCTGGATCGAGATGGGATTTCAGCTTAAAGAAGATTGTCTAACCATATGGGATGAAGAGTGGTCTAAAAGTCTGGTGGCTTTTCAGAGTGGAGTATCTTCGCCAAATTCTGCTTTTTCTGGAACTATACAGTCTGAGCAAGCTTTTTTAACTCGCAGCTCAGAGGGCTTGGGGGCTGAATTATGGCTAATTCACGAGGTATTAAAGCTTCACAGCGGAAGTTTTCTAGCAGAGAGAAAAAATCAATTTGTCAAACTTACTTTGCTATTGCCAGAGCTTAATTCATTAGAAGGCTTACGGGCTGCTCTGTCCTCTAGGCTTAGTCAAATCTCACCTGAGCAAGGTGGAATAAGTTCAGTGGTTTTAGTTTTTGTCAGGCCACCGAAAAAATGGTCAATGATTGAACTCGGTATGAGTATTAAAAAAGGACTTTTTAGATCATCAGATAGCATATATATTTTGAATCAAGAGAATCTCATTGCTTTGATTTTAGATGACTGCAAGCCAGAGGATGTTCCTAAATTGCTTTCTAGGATCCAATCTCAAATTGGATCTGATTTCAGCTATAGCCTTTCGTCTTGTCCTCGTGACGGATTTGATATTGAGGATCTAATCGCACACGCAAGAAATTAAAAGAACGCTGGTTCTGTTTTGGTTCTTAAGGTAATAATTCTTCAAGTTTAGAAAAATTTTCTTGACCAATAAAAAGGCACTCCATTGTATTTGGATATTTTATTTTAAATTCCTTTAAACCTTCGTAATGTCTGAGTTTTGGCTCATCCCAACTCACCTGAATTGGTAGTATTCCCTCTGGTGTTTTTACCACAAAATCAACTTCATGTTTTCCGCACCAATAGGCTATATCGGAATATTTCTTTTTAAGCGCATGAAATACTATTGTTTCAAAACTTTTTCCAATTTCAACTGATCCACGTTTTGATACAGAATACATAAGTCCTGTGTCAATGGGATATATTTTACGATTCCTGACAGTACGTTGTCTTTCAGAAAAACTAAAGTAGGGGCAAGTAAAAAGAAGATAAGCAGATTCGCATGCCTCAAGATATTGCCCAAGAGTATCAGTTGTGAGTCCCATGATCTGAGCAAGTCCTCTCTGACTCAATTCAGAGCCTGTTGATTCAAATACTGCAATAACTAGCTTTGATATCAAGTAGCCTTTTCGAGAGGATAAATTTCTTTTCACATCTCGCTCGATAATATCAGTGAAATATTCACGCAATAATACAGAGGCTTCTGATTTTAATTTTAATACTCTTGGAAATCCGCCTTGCTCAAGATAATTTTTAAGTGAGCCATTCGGATGAATTTTTTGAAACTCTGCAAAACTAAATGGAAATAACTCTAAAGTTAAATGTCTTCCTGTTAAGCGACTTGCTAGATCTCCTGAAAGAAGTGATGAATTAGAGCCAGTAATAATATAACGGTCCCCACTGGGGCGTTCTATTTTTTTATGTAACCATTTCTGCCATTGCTCAACATTTTGAATTTCATCAAAAAAATATGTCCTTGTGCTAAATTTCGGAAAGAGACTTTTTGAGAATGACACTACTTGATCAAGCAATGCATGATTGAGATAGTTACTGAGACGTGGATCTTCAAAGTTAATAAAAGTACAAGAACTGGGATCTAGGTTTTTGGTCTCCATAATCTGTGTTAAGAGAGTCGATTTTCCTGACCGACGCACACCCTGAATAACCCAGATCAAGTCTGGGTGAAGTTCAATCTTTTTTTGTTCAAGAATGAATCTAGGAATCCCTATGGGAGGAGGGGTTTCCCAATAGTTCCAGTCAGTTAGGATCTGTTTTAAGTCTAAATTATCTAGCATTATTAATAGGTTACATCTGATTTTAAATAGTGTCTATTATAATCGACACTATTTGCCTTGATCCAGTTCTTAACATAGGTATGTGGTCAAATTGCCTTGGCCGAACTGTATTTGTCGTGTTCGGTATCGTATCATATTGACTGGCAATTTATTAATACTTGACCAAATCATATAATTATATTAAAACAACATTCTATTATGCATTATGTAGATTATAGTAAACTTTTAAAGGAGATTTTTTATGCGGAATAAAATTGAAGCTATTTTAGGTGTTGGAATTTTTGTTTTTGTTCTATCGCTTGGTCTCAGTGCTTGTGGCGAAAAGAAAAACGAAACCCAACTTCTCAAACCCCAGTTTTCGGATTTTCATGGATATATGCGTTTTTTCTCGCAATTATACTGTTAACTCCAAACATGCTCTAACTAGTTTTTCTGAAATTTTAAATACTATTCAAGATACCACAAAAAAAGAAATAGGATTACCCACTTCAAGTGATGATTAGACAGATAAAATATATTAAACTAATGCCTAAAATGCCTTACTCCAGTAAGCACCATGGCAATTCCGTGCTCATCACATGCAGCCACTGTTTCAGCATCTTTGATGCTCCCTCCGGGTTGCACAATCCATCTGATCCCATCACGGCTGGCTTGATCCACAGAATCTCGAAATGGAAAAAACGCATCACTCACTAAAACACACTCTGAAAGCTCTCCACCAATTGTTTCTAACACTAACCTTGCCCGGGGTATCGCCAATCTCACCAGTGCGTCTACCCGATTGGGCTGACCTTGGCCGGCTCCTACTAGCTGAAAACATCCAGTTTCTCCACCAACTTCCTTGGCAACTTCCTTGGCAACTTCCTTGGCAACTTCCTTAGCAACTTCCTTGGGTACTTCCCTCACTATAGCAATCGCATTTGACTTTAACGCACGACAAACCGCTATACCAAACCTAGCCAATCTCTCTTTTTCTTTGGGCCACTTTAGCAGTGTGACTGGCTTTAGATCTTCAAGCACCGTTTGATCGGTTTTCTGATAAAGCCTTCCTCCTGGAACAGAAATAGAAAATAAATCTTCATCACTTTTAATTTTTTTAATTGCCAAAGCCTTTAAATTTTTTCTTTTCGTAAGCATTTGCAAAAGCGCTGGGTGATCTTTTGTTAATCCAGGACTCGAAACTAGTTCAATAAATTTATCAGATAACCACTGCGCCGTATTTTCTTCTAATTCATCAGAAAACAAAATCACCCCACCAAAAGCGGAAACAGGATCCCCTTCCCACGCCCTCAGAAGCACCAATTTTTGCGCCTGATGATAAGATCTCGGAATAGAAGCCACACCGGCTGGATTATTATGCTTCACAATCACAACATGCGTTGACTCAGGCTCCAAACGCATTAGATCACTTACCACACTATAACAAGCTGAAAGATCTAAAATATTATTATACGAAATATCAGCTTGCGTGAGCGGTTCCCCCCATAAAACAGTACCATCCAAATCATATTCAATATAAGCACTTTGATGCGGATTTTCACCATACTTGAGATCCAAAGTTCTTCTCATCCCAAAAATTTGAGCAATTGTGCGATCATACTCTAAAACCACCTCCCAAGCCTCTCGTGTACAAGATTGAACTAGAGACAAAGAAATACTTCCTTTTGTATTTAATTCTTGGATAACTTTTTTATACTGTTCTCGCTTGGTTATCACCAACACATGAGGAAAATTTTT
>JACQAU010000357.1 GCA_016194835.1 Deltaproteobacteria bacterium | reverse complement strand
TCTAAATTAAATTCAACCAGGTTATATTTATAGTTGTGTGCAAATTGCCGCACAAGAGTGGATTTTCCAACTTGACGCGCCCCTCTTAAGAGAAGTGGCTTTCTTTCACCAGCTGGCCTACTAATCCAATCCTTCAAACATGAAAGCGCCTCTCGGTAAAAAATCTGATCCAAATTAACCCCATTTTCATTCATTTATGATTTATAATAGGGGTATTTGTAATCATTATCAAGTCAAAAATTGCATGCGCTTAGTAAGATAGCTAAAATAATACTTCGGACTTACTTAGACAATAGGATTTTACGGTAAAAAAGCTCGTAACGACTGCTGACACGATCAAAGAGATTAATGCTCTTATCTTCAGCAATCGAATCCGGTGATCGATACAAATAACGAGATGATGTTTTATTATAAAACAAGCGATTTTCGTTTGTATTGCCAATTGCCGCAATTGTAGTTTTACCAAGGGCAGGTAATTGCGCTTCGGCTTGCCCTGTTGGAGTTAGATTTTTTGCAATGTCTTTCATTAAAGTTGTATTTTTTCTGCTCAAAGAACAGTTTTGTGTTGATTTATAGAGGGCATTTGTACTTGTTGCAGCAGCGGCATAGTCCGCTGACTGAACTGTTTTCTGTTGACTGTTTCCGTTACTGTTACAGCGAACAGATCTCAGAAAACAGAACAGAGCTTAAGTGTAGTATTTCAGGCGGATATGTTATTAGATCTAAAAGTTACTCCGGCACTGATAGTAACAAACAACAGTAGGACTACCAGAGCCTGTATTTATATAAAGAGATAATAACCTTGTATTTTAGACAATAAATGTCTAAAATTATACCATATTATGGACAGATTTATACAAAATGACCTAGTAGAATGGTCTAAAAATCCAAATAGAAAACCTTTAGTAATCAGAGGAGCTCGTCAAGTAGGGAAGTCATTCATAGTTCGTTGGCTAGGAAAAACCCATTTCTCAGATTTTATTGAGCTTAACCTTGAAGAATCCCCAGAAATAGAAGACTTATTTCAGCACAATAATCCAAAGAAAACATTGCAGTTACTGGAAGCTTATTTTGGACGTAGACTCACTCCAGAAAAGACACTTATTTTCTTGGATGAAATACAAGCTGCCCCCAAATTGTTTGCAAAATTAAGGTTCTTTTATGAAAGTTTACCAAATTTAGCAGTGATTGCAGCTGGATCTCTTTTAGATCTGTTACTTGCAGAGCATGAATTTTCAATGCCAGTAGGACGCATTGAGTACAAACATCTGGGGCCAGTCTCATTTGAGGAGTATTTGCTTGCAAGAAGTGAATCTGGACTTATTGAATTCCTTAGACAATACGTGATTTCTAAAAACACAATCCCAGAGCCTATTCATAAAAAGCTGCTAAATCTTGTGCGCGAATTTCAGATTATTGGCGGAATGCCGGAAGCAGTAATGCGATATATCCAAACCCAATCTTTCTTGGAGGCAGATCAAATAAAACAAAGCATTCTCTCAACATACAAAGATGATTTTAATAAATACAGAAAGAGAATAGACATTCAAGTTCTTAACAAAGTGTTTCTAGCCATACCTAGAATGATTGGAAAAAAATTTAAATACACAGAAATCGACTCTTATGAACATTCTAGACAACTTTCAAAATCTCTTCAACTTTTGTGCCAAGCTAGAGTTGGCATAAAAGCTAGAAGAACTTTCGGCAATGGCCTTCCCTTAGGAGCCGAAGCAGATAACCGAAATTTCAAAGTTCTTTTTCTTGACGTCGGACTTGTCAGTTCAGCTACCGGCTTAAGAATTTTTGAGCTTCCAGATAACCCAAAGCATTTGATAGTAAATCGTGGTCCTGTTTGTGAACAATTCATCGGACAACATCTTTTATATTTACAACCATCCTACGTTGACCCCGAACTTTATTATTGGGAAAGGATAGAAAAAAGCGCCAGCGCAGAAGTAGACTACGTGATTGTGCAAGGCCCACAAGTTGTTCCAGTGGAGGTAAAGGCAGGGAAAACTGGAACACTAAAGTCACTTCATTTTTTCATGGCGTCAAAAAAATTTCCAATTGCAGTTCGCTTCAACGCCGATCAGCCATCTGTATGCAGAGTCAATGCTTCATCGCTGTCTATACCTGCCCATTCGTACGAATTGGTTTCACTACCTCTTTACCTAGTTCAACAGCTGCCTCGTATTTTGCAGATTCAAATATCCCATTTATAAATGATTATAGGAAAAAAAGTTAAGCAAAAATTAGCAGGAGATTTTATTACTTCAAAAACACGAATTGCTCTTAATCTTAATGCTCTACTTAGACAACAAGATTTTGCGGTAAAACAGCTCGTAACGACTACTGACACGATCAAAAAGATTAATACTCTTATCTTCAGCAATCGAATCCGGTGATCGATACAAATAACGAGATGATGTTTTATTGTAAAACAAGTAATTTTCGTTTGTATTGCCAATTGCCGCAATTGTAGTTTTACCAAAGGCTGGTAATTGCGCTTCGGTTTGCCCTGTTGGAGTTAGATTTTTTGCAATGTCTTTCATTAAAGTTGGTGTTGTGGGTTGTTGATTTTGATATTTCAGTGCGATTTCTTTGTTTAAATTTGTTAGGTAATTTGCAAGTTTATAGGATTTTTGTAAGCCAATTTTTGGTCTAAGGGCTTCGGCTACGGCTTCGGCAGGTGATGAATGGGAATTGCGAATAAAATCACCAAAATTTTGATGTGTAACTTTTGCAAATAAGCCTTGAAAGTAAGGAGTTGTAATAATTTTTGGTAATCTTGGTTCATTTGCAATAGCGCAGCTCAGTAGTGAATTTGTATTTGTATTTTTTCTGCTCAAAGAACAGTTTTGTGTTGATTTATAGAGGGCATTTGTATTTGCTGCAGCAGTTGCGGCCATGGGTTTTAAACCCGAAACGGCATAGCCCGCTGACTGAACTGTTTTCTGTTGACTGTTACCGTTACTGTCACTGTTACTGTCACTGTTCGCAGTTGCTGCCGCGGTTGCAGCCGATGATTTGCGTTTGGCTTGCATCGCTTTCATTTGTTGTTGTTGTCTATATGACGCGTCTAGTTGGGTTACTTTATCTCTATTTTCTTCTGCAGAATCTCTTTGCTCTTGTGCACTTTGGTATTTCATAAAAGTCTGAATAAGAGCCATAGCTGCTGTTAAGCAGCAGGCGATGTCTTTGGATTCGCCTTTTTCTGGGGGTTTGTTTGTTGTTGATTCTGTTTTTGGTGCACCCTGTGAATTTGAACCAGGAAATTTGCTGGAATCTGGTGGTTCTGGAACAGATGCAGTGTTAGTAGGAGTCTCGGCAGGTGGCACATGTCCAGAAAAATCTAAACCCCCCGGGCTCGTAACTCCGCCAGCAAATGTATCACCACTTGGTATACCAAAAGAACGTATATCTGGTAATTGCCTTGGCAACGTACCAATTATCGTATCTCTGATTGGCCCTTGGCTCTCAACTGTCCCTCCCTTCAATGTCGGTATAACAACAGCTTTTCTACTTTCATAGACACCGGTGGAAGTAACCACACTGGGCTTCGCACTCCCCACCCCCCCCGCAGTTGCAGCAGCAGTTGCAGGTGAGTCCTTAGGTTTATTAGATCCACTATAGTTTCCTGCAGCAACAATCATTGGCGGAGCTAAGATACTCATCATCGAATTTTGAACATTCTTGGTCATTATCATTTCTGCAATTCCAGCTCCCATGCTGGCAATCATACAAATATATTTATCTCCTCCACCGCTTATCAGACCAGAACCCGCCAGCGACGCTATACACAGTCCAAGACATACAACTGCCACTCCACCCCAAATATACGTTAGCGTCTCACTGCTTTCGGCTGCATCATCGGCGGCATCAGCTGCGTTACTGTAAATTTGTCTAAGCTGCATGTAATATGGATCTTGGCCTTGGCTATATGCACTCTGTGTAAAAAAGGCAGGCGAAAAACATAAATTAAATACAATCAGTAAAACTACGGTTTTTTCAAAAATAAGTCTTATATTCATTCTTAAAAGTCCCCTTAAAAGAATTAAACAACATAATATACAATGTTACTTTAAAAATTAGTAGTTGACAATTTAAATATTATATAGATAACATATTGATATATTTGGAATATATTCAGTAACAGTGACAGTAACGTTACTGCTACAGCGAACAGATATGTAAACAAAATATTGGGGGTTAAAAAGAGTACGATGTTTATTTCGTTAAGCCCTAATTATTTACACTAATCGTTGGGAGCAGAGGTGCCCACTCCCCACCACAGGCCTCTAAAGAGCTGCCCTGGCATGGGTCAAAACTGGATGGGTAAGTATCATTGAAATTCTCGTAGAACCATGTATTGCTGATATCAAAAGTTACTGTGATTGCCTTTTCACTGCTAGGTAGATCATCTTCTGATACAAAATAATCTTTTGTAGCCCCTTGCGCAAATGTACTGCCGTTCCAAAAACTGGCATCACCGAACATACCTCGCTTATGTCCAGTTTCTGGATCTTGCCCGGCTACTCCGTTTGCAAACTCCCCACGAGCCAGAGTCGTTGTTGGCTCACTGAACCAGTTATACCCCCCGCGGGCCCAGTGCTCGATACCTGAATCATCAAAATAAGTTATATCTCCTTGATGGTGGCCCTTGGAACCCTCAGAGGAGAAATCATCATCTGACATATAAATACGTATTTCTTTTTCTTGGCCATAAATCTTTAACTTTAGCTGAAAATAATAAATCTCAAATCCAACTTTCTTTGGGCTAAAAGACGACATTTCTGTTGGAACTGGCACATCAACTGAAGTGCTCAGGCTGGTAAAGCTCTTTACTCCATCTGAGGTGATTTTGTCTAAGCTATCAAATTTAATTAAATATAATTTTTCGGTACCTGAATCTAGATAAAGACTTTTGAAGGCAATAATATAACTGGTTGGTGTTTGATATGCAACTACTCCACCATCACCGTCACAGTCTAAGCCGGCTGTAGTTCCTGGGTTGTCCTTTGTGGCGCCCGGAGTACAAGGAGTGGAAGTTGAGAGCTGCTGTACAATGCTTCTAACCATGCTATCTGATTTCAAAACAGTTTTTCCGGATCCAGAAAAAGACACAGCAAGTGTCATTTTAGCGGTTCCTTTACCGCAAGCAGACAAAGCCATAGCGCCAATAAACAAAATGATAAATACAAAAATGATATTTTTCATAAAACTACCCACCCTTTGGGACAAGTTTATCGCTTGGTGGTTTCTGCCACAAGTGGAATATTTGATTTAAGGTAAACTTGCCCAGAAAAGTAGCAAAATTTCAGACTGAGTAATGAAGTAAATCTAATAGGTAATTTTTTACAAATGCAGTTTTTGCCCACAGAAAATACTGCCCATTGACGATAATATCCTATATTTGAGAACCTAATATTAGAGTGATAAAAAAAATATATTACGTCTGTGTAATAAAAGTTTATCAAACAGTAGACAGAAAATGGGATGAGATGATTCATTTCTTTTCGTGTATTTTATTAGGAGATTAGTATGAGATGGGATTGCCCTCATTGTGGTGCGACGCTAAGTGTTTCTGATGAAAAATTAAATCCTGGGTGGTCGTTTTCTAGCTGCTATATGTGTAACGGATTTGCACTAGTGCGACGTTCGGATGTAAACTTAATAAAAGTTGATGGTGCGCCACCTGACGAGGAAGTATTACACACAAAAAACCTAGAAGAAATTACTAAAACTGCACCACAGGTAGCCTTAAAACCAACAATAAAACCAGCACTAAAAAGAACAAACACTTCTTTAACAGAGCTCCCAAAACCACTACCAGAATTAAAAACAGAGAAAAGACCAAGACAGTGGATCAAGGCTGCAATTGGAGTTACTTTGCCATTTATGCTTGTATCTGGATACTTTCTTTATATGCAAAGTTATGAACTTTTATCAAAAGCACAAAGTTTATCACCTAAAAAAACACAAAATGTTGCATTAAAAAATTCGTCACCAGTCACATCTCCAGTTACATCTGGTGAAGATAGCGCTGATATGCAAAGCCAAGCAGGATCTGAAATTATCCCAGCCCCTTCTCTTTTAGCCGCACAACCAGATATACAAACGACGCAAACACAAATGCAAGTACCAGCTCAATTGCAAGCGCTAGAACATATTCCAGAAAATATACCAGAAAATATAATAGACAAGGTAGAAAAAGACTCAATGAGTACGGAACAAATAGCCGCTATAAACGAAGACAACACTGCAAATATTAAGCCGGAAATCAAAATCATCCCTCAATTTATTGTAGAACCAAAATATAACAATTCACCTTTGAGAGCTGGTCCAGGATTGAATTATTCAGTTTTAGGAAGAGCAAACCATCAATTGCGATATATTGTAAAAACTTGGAAGGGTGAGTGGTTTCAACTAGAGGAAACAGGTAGAGCCTTAAAAATAGCCGCCAAGGAAGTCAGCCCCCCAACCTGGATCAGAAGCGACTTGGTGAGAG
>JACQAU010000033.1 GCA_016194835.1 Deltaproteobacteria bacterium | reverse complement strand
CTGTAGGTGTTCTGATTGTTTTATCTTTGGCCTGTGAGCAAAAATATAGTTTACATGTTACAAAGCAAACCACAGATACTCAAACCACAGACGCTAGTAAGTATAATCCCAACTTTAGTTTTTCGTTTCGATTTTCTAGTAGTGTCTCAGATGATTCTGTTTGGGTAGCTACTACGTCAAAGCATGTTTATAATATTTTACTAGACAAAACTAATAATTATCCAATGTTGCAATGGTCACTACAAGATGGACAGGCAGCAGGCACAAGAACTACGGTTACTGAAGCTGGAGCAGTCTTTAGTCAATATGGGCGAGTTTGGATCATTAATCGAAAAACTCCAACTAATGTTCCAGTGCCATTAGTATATCAGGCAGCTGACGCCGTTAGTTATGCAAGATCATGTGTAACAACCTATCGTATTTTAGACAGAAGTTATGTCGCTATGATTTATGCTAGTACAGAAGGCATGATGAAGCTAGCTCAGTTCCCAATTTTAGAGAACCAGTCACTAGGAAATGCAGAAGTTTTTACAATATTTGGATCAAATATTGGAGGAATTGGAGCTTACAGTTGTGGCATTCATCAGCAGAGTTATACACTTTATTGGGCAGGGGGTATAATTCAAAAATTAAATGTAACAAATAAAGAGTATCTTGGTAGTGCAGGATCATCTGGGATGTATGCAATGGCACTCAGTTCGGATGGGAAGGTTTTGAACTCAAGCGGCGGCGCATATACAGCTGCACATGAACAACTAAGTCATGTGATTTTTCAGAGCTCTTGGGGTGCTGGACTGAAAATTTATCCTGATTCTTGTGCCGCTAACTTATCTCAATGTCAGAACACAAGATCTATTACGACAGGTCTCAGTTCTCTCGGACCACTTAGTAGTCTCAATAATGGTAAGATAGCCGGATTAGTCAGAGGCACTGGTGCGGTGTATTTGATAGGACTCACAAACACTAGAGATATCAATTCAGATGTTAGTGTCACGTTGATTAAAGTTTTAAACGAAGACCCATATATGTATTCTGATTTTACTGGTTCAACGACCTATGCCAAATCTCTTGATCAGACTGTGGATTTGAGAACCCTAAAAGGCTTTGATGCTCAAAAAGGAGCCTCAAATGCACTGTTGAGTTGGGAAGCCGAAAGCGGTACCAATGAAACATGGAAAGGCATGAGCTTACAGGCGAAATGTTTTAATGACAATACTAAAGCTGCTGCACCAATGGAAGATATTAGCCCTGTTGCTGTTGCAGGTGAAAGAACACTTCTCAAAGGGTCTTGTCTAAAACCAGGATTTGATAGAGTACAGGTTAAAATTTTTCAGACTACACCGAGTTCAGAATTTTCAAGAACACGAGGATTTACAGTTTTTGCAACACAGTGAGTGTATTATATGTGGGAGGCAAAAATGCATGATATTAATCGAATAATGAAAAAATTAGTATTTTTCTTACTTACCGCTTTGTTTGTATTTAGTGTCGGATTCAAAAGCTCATCCAAATCAGAATCCACGTTGAAAGTCGGAAAAACAGTTTTATTTAAATCTCATCTTATGGAGCAACAGACTTTTAATATTATTAAAACAACAACAATTGATTCAATCTTACTGCAAGGTAGTATGAGTAATTTACAATTATCTAAAATAGATGAAAATTTTATATTAGAACTCTCAGATAGTATAAATGAAAGTTTGGTTGTGCGATATTCTGGACAAGTAAGCGATTTGATGAATACTTGTTATTCTACAGAAGCAGCTATTTGTGATATTAGCCTTTCATTCCAGCCAGCAACTCAGATTTCTGCGCATTTTAAATTAGAACACTATGACGGAATAGAAGAATTTAGAGCAACACGTTGTCATATCCAGAAATCAACATTGGTGTGTGTACTAATTCCTTTGCAAGAGGATATATTTTAAATCTGGCAAAAGACTCCAAGTCCAATAATATGCTTTGAATAAGCATAATTTTGTGTGTCCAAAGAAATATTACGTGTAAAATTATAGCTTAAAGCAGTAGACAGCATATTGGTCCAATTTTTGCGAAATGTGAGAGAGGGACTGAGAGTTTTTTCATACCCTCGCGATGACAACTGTTGTTTTGTGTTAATATATGAAAAATCAAAACCAAATGTTGTATTAATATCCCAAAACAAATTTAATTTATTTAATGAAGTACTCAGTTTGTAAGTTAATTTGTCGTTAGTTTGATCACGTGCTCGATTGTAATCAATATTAAATAAAATTAATAAATTCCACTCTGGCGTCAAGTCAAATAACTGCGAGAGTGTGCCGGCAGGATTTGTTGCATTTAGGCCCTCACTTTCGTTGGCATAAAGCTTGAGGTTGCCACTTAATGTAGTATTGCCTGCAGAGAAAATTTTTGTTCTTTCGCTTAGGGTAAAATTATAATACCTGCTATAAAAAAGATAAGAATGATTTTGCTGGTAATCCCTTAAGAGCAAATTGTAATCCATGTCAAAACTAAAGCCAGCCGGTTGTTTAAGCCAAGTATGTTCGTAACGATTTTTTAAGGTTGCACTCAAGCTAACTTGATCGTTTTGATATACACTTGGCGTTGTTCTCTGCGCATGAATGGTGTGATTGATATAAATTTCTGGAGAGATTGACCAACTGTCTTCTATTATTTTTTCAAATTTTGTAAAAATCTCAGATTTCAATAAAGCAGAAGCCTTATTGCTCACTAGTGTTATGGCTTGGTCTGCCTGAGTTACAACGTTGGTGTCATATTTGAGTTCTTCGCTACATTTAAAAGTAAATAACTTTTGTGGCATTGGCATTCCATTTTTAAAGTGTGCAACTTCCTGTCCTAAAAGTTGCTCAAGTTCATCGATTTTGGTTTGTGCCTGTTTTGCAACAGCGGTTTCTAAATCGTAATTTTTTGCTTTTTTGTATGCAGGAATGACAGTGTTTAGTATTTTTTCATTTTTAATTTTTTTGTCTTTTAGTTTTTCTAAAGGAATTAGGCCTATCTCAGCAAGCTGCAACAGTGCGGCCTGTTTGACCTTGTCATTATCTTGATCTAATTTTAATATTTCTTGATAACTATTTTCAGCTTCAGCAAATTCTTCTAAAATTTGAGAAATAGATCCTATATAATATAAAGCGGCACCAGTTTTATATTTATTTTGCATAGATTTCTTAAAAGAATTTTTTGCTGTCTTTAGTTGATTAACTGTATATTGTGCCTGGCCTAATTCATAATAAATATCTGTAGCTTGCATGCCTTTTAAAATAGCTTTTTCAAAATGAGAAATCGCTTTTATATAATTTTGCTGTTTCGAATTACAAATTCCTAACCAGTAATCCAATAGCCCTTTGTCGTTTAGATTCGGTGCTTCAATTAAGATTTTATCTAAAAGCAAAATAGCCTGTGGATAGACACCTTTATTGTATAGCGTATATACTTCGGTTAGTTTTGGATTGAGTTTAGATGGCGCTTCTGCTCCAAGCCCAAGACTGCTTATTACTAGCAAAACAAGAATAATCGAATTAATAATTTTCATAATTCCTTCTTATTGAATAGTTATTTTAAAATTAATATTTGTTGTAGACCCTGGTGGTGGTGGCGGAGGTTGTTGATAACCTCCAGGGGGAGGGTTGTTTGGATTGTATGGATCACCAAAATATCCGCCAGGTGGCGGAAGATATCCTCCAGGAGGTGGAGAGCCACCGGGATATGGCCCACCTGGGCCACCAGGATGCAGATCACCAGGGGGTGGTGGAAATCCCCCAAATCCTCCTTGGTCAAATATTGGTCCATGCGACATATCAGGTCTACGGTTAGGGTCTCCATAACCACTTAAATCTTTTGGCGGACCTCCAGGACCTCCCATTGGACCACCTGGCATGTCTACATGAACAAATCCTTTTTTGGGATCTAGGTCGTAGCCATTTGGTGGTACATAGTGTCCTGCAGAATCAATACCTCCTACAAATGGAGGAGGAACAAACACATTAGCAATTGGGTCATACGTGCTACCTGGTGGCGGAGGGATAAAAAGTCCTGTTTTGAAATCAACATAGACTCCAGCAGGAGGAGCATAAGCTCCAGTAGATTTGTTAAAAAAACCGTCAGGTGGTGGCTGTGATTGACCACCCATACCGCCAGGTATTGTACCTTGAGGTGGCAAACCACCTAGCTCTTTTATACCCTCTCCAGTGCCAGCAAAATTTTTTGGATCTACACCAGGAGGGATAGGCGAACGAACCATTTGCGAAACTTTAGCCATGTCCTGTTGCTTTACATCTTTTGTTTGTTTCTGTTCGGAGGGGTCTGTATTTTTTAAGCTTTCAAATTGAG
The DNA here is from genome assembly GCA_016194835.1 of Deltaproteobacteria bacterium. Lineage (GTDB taxonomy): Bacteria > Bdellovibrionota > UBA1018 > UBA1018 > UBA1018 > JACRAO01. Next base: position 5,937 of record JACQAU010000033.1, on the reverse strand, counting down.
CGGGAGATATTTTTGTTGGGATAGTAGCAGCTTCATAACTTGGATTGACTGTCGAAAAAGTTCCTTCTGTAATAACAGCAGCCTTTTCGTTAAACACTTTATCTACAAGTTCCTGTTTTGATAACCCTTGGATGTCTTCTGGTCGTGTCTTGACAAGCAAGGTCTCACCACTAAATCCAACTGCCGTAGTAATGTCGTTTTGTGGATTATACCCTGCTTGATTTTCGGTCCCTCTAACTCCCATGGTTGCAGAGCGTGTTTTTATAACAAACTTTGGCTTAAAACCCGCAATTTTTTGTGGTTTTGGTACAACCTTGGTTCTGATTACTCCTTTACTTAAAAAGGCCTCATCATCTCCTAACTGAATACTACTATTTGGTCCTAAGCTCATTTGTGTTTTATTTTTCAATAAAAGCTTAATAGAGCTTTCTGTAGTGGTTGTGACAAAAGCATTTTGTTCGATTGTGTCGCCTACTTTTAGCCACACTGGTGGACCATCAGAAACTTTTTTTGCGGCTTTACCCTTCAGTAACACAACAGTTGCAGGTGCATCTTTTTCAGCAAACGACAGATGAGACGAAAAAACAGTCACTATTATAAATAAGATATTTATTTTTTTCATATTAGATTGGATCCCTTAAAAAAAGTTTAGTTTTATTGGAATCAGTTTTATAAATTTTCCTTCTCTCTTCATCTGGACCAGAATTAATAACATTACTTGGTGGGCTGTTTATTTCTAGTGATCCTGGTGATATGATTGTTTTGTTAAATATATAAAGCCCTCGTTGTTTGTCTTCTGGACAATCAAGTGCAGAATAACCCATAATGTAAACAGGAATACGTGGCGCACCTGTTATATTTCCAACAGGAATCCTAATAATAGGCGGATCATTTCCACCTCCAAGATTAATACATGCAGTTTGTGGTACACTTGTGATTTGCAGGTCCTTAATATTATCATGAGTTCCAGCAAACATTTTTATTTTAGCTCTAATGCTATGTATGATGCTATCCAAACAATAGTCTGTTGCACTTTGAACTGCACTAAGCGGCCCTACCCCTGTAGCTGGACAGGTCTCTACAATTACAGGCAAAAATAGACCCGTTGCTACGTCGGTATAATTTGACTCACTAAATGCATAATCAGCACAGTTTTGGTCATTTAACATTATTTGTATTGTTTTAGATCCCCCGGTTAGAGCGATAATTGTGTCTTTACCATCGCCGAATCCACATTTAACTGGTCCTGTAAGATCTGAATTTAAATAAGCAATGCTATAAATTTTATATTTTCCATTGGGAAGAGTAAAACTGATTGCATCAAATTCGTCTTTTAAAAAAAAATTAGTTTCAACTGGATTGCCCTCTACCCCATAAACATAAATATAAACTCCACCAGTAACTTGCACAAAGAGTGGGGCATGATTTTGTTCTAATTGTTGAGACAACCAAGGTTCTTCTATGTTTATATAATTTTGTTTGCCACTAGAAAAAGTAATTTTTGTATATCCGTTGGCAACGTTATCCCATCTCCCATATTTTTCTAAAGCTCCACAGCCAGATAAGAAAATCAGACAAAATAAAAAATATTTCACATACCCTCCCTTAGGAGTCGCGCGACTCATTAGAAATATTTTTATAGTTTATTAAATAAATTAATATTTTACAATACTTATGCCATCTTTAGACCCCGAGCGTTATGCTGCGTGCAGTAATTGCATTTGTCTTTACAAATGGGTGCTTCTTCGTTTTCAAAATACTTAGTTAGACCTTGGATTAAGCATTTTGAATTTTTCAAAAAATCAAATAGAGCATAGAGTTCATTTCTTTTTCTAACTGAGTTAAATGCAATGCCTTCTAATAACTGAAAATCTGTTTTTTCCCACAATAAATAAGCGTGGTCTAAATAGTTACTGTCCCTGCCAACTCTGCCTATAGCTTGAGTTAAAAATAAAACAGAAGGTGGCAGTTGATATGAAATGACCCATCGCAAATGAGAAAGATTCATGCCCATTCCGAAGGCAGAGGTAGAAACTAAAATTTTTATTGTTTTTAATTTATATTGATTTTCTAGATGTATTCTTTCTTCATGACTCAATCCGGCATGGTAAAATGCTATTGCGTTGACATGTTTTGAAAGCAGGAGGGCGAGCTTTTCTGCCTCGTTTCGTGTTTGGACAAAAATCAACCCAGGATCTGTCTTGTTTCGAACCAGATCTATTAAAAAAGAAACTCTATACTGCCATGGTATTTGCATAGAAGATAAAAAAACTTTCTTTGTGAATTCAAATTTTCCAATCTCTACTATAGGCGATGGGAGTTCGGTTTTTAACATTGCTCTAGCTTGATAAGGCAGAGTTGCAGTAAGCCAAAGGCTTTTTGAAATATGGAGATTTTTTAAAATTTTTGGAAGAAATGTAAATGCCGTTCTAAAATCTTCACCCCAATCCCAGAAACAGTGGCATTCGTCTACGACAAAAAAATTTGGCTTCCAATGTGTAATTAAACGAAGACTATGGGCATATAAAAATGATTCTGGATTTAAGATCAATACTCCGTTTTTTGGACTAGTGTGTAGAAGATAGATTAAGTCTTCTTTTGTGAAAACTGGAGTGTTTTTAAAGCTTAGCGCTTTTTTTTGTTGTCTTGCCAGTGCAAGTAATGGAGTTACCAAAATAGTTCGGACATTGGTTTTTGTAGCATAAAGTTCATAAATCAGGCTTTTGCCAGATCCAGTTGGTGCAACACAAATAACATGAGCTGATTTTTTCTCTAATGCTCGAAGAGCTTGAATTTGAAAGTCTCTCAATGACTGCACATAATGTCACTAGCAATAAATGTACCTAAAATATTAGTGACTAGTAACCGTAGTTAGTTTTTGCTAATAATATTAATATGGCTGTATCAGAAAAAGGTGTTTTAATTTTAGAAAACAAAAATGGACCAGAAGTCTCTTTTCCGGGATTTTTGTTTGGTGCACCAATCTCAAAAGATCTTATCTTAAAGAAAACTGATTCTGGATATGGAGAAGTGGTTTTTAATACTTCAATGTGTGGCTATCAAGAAGTGCTAACCGATCCTTCTTATTATGGCCAACTTATTTGCATGACAGTACCACATGTGGGAAATACGGGAGTTAATTTTGAGGATATTGAGAGCTCTAAGATTTGGTGTGCTGGATTTATTATCCATGAAAATACAGAAGTGCCTTCAAGCTGGCGGTCAAAAGGCACCTTGGATGGGTATTTAAAAAAACACGAAATCCCGGCTCTTTACGGAGTCGATACCAGAGCCTTGACACGACACTTACGTTCTCTTGGCGTTGTTCGAGGAGTTATACTGCCACTTAATGAACGATTATGGAGTTAAGTGGAATTTATTAAGAAGTCTCCAACATTTGGGATGCGGTATTGAAGTTGTATCTGCTAAAGAAAGTGCTCAAAAAATTTTAGAACGCAAACCTCATGGAGTTTTCCTTTCTAATGGTCCCGGAGATCCTTCGGCAGCGCCTTATGCTGTAGAAACAGTGAAAGAGCTGTTGGGAAAAATACCGGTTTTTGGTGTATGCATGGGACATCAAATTTTAGCTTTAGCGTTAGGTGGGAATACTTATAAGCTAAAGTTTGGTCATCGCGGAGGAAATCAGCCGGTACTATCTACCAAGAAGGTAGAAATTAGTTCACATAACCATGGATACGCTGTTGACCAGATGAGTTTGCCAAAAAGCGTTAGAGTCACGCACTTGAACTTAAATGATAAAACGATCGAAGGCCTAAGCGTGCCTGAATTATTTTGTTTTTCGGTCCAGTATCATCCTGAGGCTGCACCAGGTCCTCATGACTCTAGTTATTTATTTCAGGAATTTATTAGTCTTATGAAAAAATTTTGGAGTTTATGAATGTATAAAAAGTATTTAGATTCGATTATCGAAGAATTTACAAGTGGAGATTATTACAAGGAGGTTTATTTAGCAAAGCAAGAGTATTTTGAGAAAGCCGGGATTGAAGTTTTTTTATAGAAAGAATAAAGACGGTTTTACAGATGAAGAAATGAATATTTATCTAAATTTTTGTTCCACTGTTCACTCAATGTTTCGTATAAGTCGATTGACTTTTTTTAAGAAGGATCTTGTAATAACAGATTTGTTTTCAAAAAAGAACTATACAGTAAAAAATGTTGAATTAAAAAGTGGCTTTACACAAGGAGATATTTTTGAGGCTAGGCTAATCCCTTTTGGAGGGCACTATGAGTTTTCAAAAGGGTTCTGTTTTCATCCAATAGAGGTGGGATCTTTTATTTTGGGAGAAATACAAAAGGTGAAATATCAAGACAAGGAGCAAAAAACAAAGCTAATTCTTCAGTTAGCTGACATGAAGCTAAAACATCTAAGATTTCAGCATATTGATATAAAGCATATTTATTCATTCGCAAGTCGTATATAGATTCTGCCGAAAAAGGCTAATCTTTATGTAGAATCTGACTTTTTCAGAAGTATCTATATAGTGGAAGTATTTTGACGCGTTAATTACTAAACATAAATAATCAACTATAATTAAAATATTTTTCATTTCTATCTTGATTAATTAGGCCATATATTGGTATTTCATATTGTTTATAAAGACGAGAAATAATTCTCGTTACTAAATTATGAAATTAAGGAGTGAGAAAATGAAAAAAATCGCATTAACGATAATGGCATTATTTGCTTTTTCCGTAGTATCTTTTGCTGATGAGTCAGCAACGGGTGCTCCTGGAGCACCAGGTGCACCAGAAGCTACAGCGCCAGTTAAAAAAGCTGAAATGAAGCATAAGAAACCAGATAAACATGCAAAACATAAGCCAGGCAAGAAACATCACGATGATAATCCAGCAGGCGCAGCACCAGATGGCACAGCAAAATAACTGTTTAGAAACATGATCCTAAATTTTGGATCGGAAAACCCTGTGTAATATATTATTGCACAGGGTTTTTTTATGTCTTCAATCTTGCAAAACATTATATTGTGTTTATTCCTAAAAAAATCTTAGCAATCAAATTTCGTTCCTTAGGAGACACAGTGCTTTTATCGGCCTCTCTTGAGGCTTTACATAAGACATTTCCTCAAGCAGAAATTCAAGTGGCTGCACTATCAGACTACATCCCTGTTTTAGAACATATTCCTTACATCAAAAAAATCAGGCCTTTTTCATTTCATAAAAATAAAATCATTAGATTAAAAAGAATTTTACAACTAGCTAATTCAATGAAAAACGAAAAGTTTGATACTGCTGTTTCCTTTCACGCAAGCCCATCAAGTGCATTTCTAGCATTTCTCTGTGGAGCTAAAAATAGATCTATTCACATTCATGATAGTTCACGTAAACATTTTTTTTCGACTGTTCATATTCCCGATCAGCAAAGCACCAAATCAATTCTTGAAAGAGATTTAGATGCAATACGAGCTTTTGGTGTCAATATTAAAAGCGCTTTTGCTCCTAAAATTATTTTATTAGATACTGAAAAGCAAAAGGCAAAAGAACTTTTAAATAATCTTCACCTTTCTATGCCACTTTTGGGATTAGGATTAGGCTCTAGTAGACCCACAAAAAGTTGGCATCTAGAGCGTTTCGCACTTTTATCTGTTCAATGGTGTCAAAAAACCCAGGGCTCAGTTATAGCTTTTTTATCAAAGGACGAAGAACCGTTATCATTCGTGTTTTTGAAAAAAATTGAAGATATAATCCAAACTTTTGTTACAACACCAGCTGAACGAGCAAAAATTCGCTCACAAATTCACTGCAAAGTCGGTATTTCAATTCGTTCATTGGCTGCAATATTGTCCCAGTGCTCTCTTTTTTTAGGTAACGATTCTGGTCCAAGGCATATAGCCGCAGCGGTAGGCACACCTACGGTAACACTGTTTGGTCCCGAACACCCTTTCGAATGGCACCCTTACA
>JACQAU010000338.1 GCA_016194835.1 Deltaproteobacteria bacterium | reverse complement strand
CATCCGTTAATTTTTCACCACAACTTTGACAAAAATAATATGTTATATTGGGAACTGTAAAATAGTGTTTATCCCTTTTACAATTTAAATTACCAATTATCTTTTTAATTTTTTTACTGTCACAAATAGGACAAATTGTGATTAATAATTTATTCATACACACTCCATTTTGATGAGATCAAAATATAGAACTCTTCCGTATTGTTTATTTTACGAATAGCGCCTTTAGTGTAGATTAATTTTCCATCAAAAGTCGAACCAATAATAATGTAAAGTTTTTCCTTTTTCTTTTTTTTAAATTCACTTGTGGATAAAATAGTTTTATAAATAGATGGTGCGTTAATAATAGACTCAAAAATTTCTTCAATAGTAATTCCATTACTTTGTCGTTCTTCTCGAGCTTTTGAAGTAAATATAACCTTTCTAGAAATTACTAGGCGTTTAATTTTTACCAAGATATCCATAAATCTCTTTTCCTGTTTTGAATTAGTTTCAATCTATCAAAAACATATCACAGTTGACAAGATGTTTTTCTATGGACATTTAGCGAGGCACTTAATCGCTCAAAAAGCAAAAACTCCCCATTTTTTGGTAGAACATTTCGTGAAAAAGCAAAAATGACAATTGTGGGTGGACATATTGTTTTTGAGGACGGGATAGTGAATTAAAAAACTTTACATGTTTAAGTATGGAGAGTGCTGTTTTCTATGTGTGTTTTTATTCTTGGTTCGAATTTATATCAAGCGCAAGCAAAAGAGCCAACACAAACAGAAAATACGCCAGCGTCACAGTCTTTTCTGCAAGCAATAATTAACGACCTAATGGTTTCTTGGACTATCGCTAAGCTACAATCCCCTTCAGAAGATGGGCATGCACAGGAGCTCAAAGCTATAGTCTCTTTTGTAAAATCTAAGACCAATCCAGACATGCAAAATAAGTTTATTGATTTTTTATTAAAATTAATTAAGACAGATAATGCTCCTAAGGATTCGGATGACACTAGAAAAGAAATTCCTCCACTAATCACAGATCAATCCACACAAAAAGCTGTATTTCAAGCTTTAGTGGAGCTGGCACCACAAGGAAAACAAGCAGAAGAAGCTGTATTTTATTTGTTTAATACTTTAGGCAGCAATACAGACGCTTTTAAAAAAGCTTTAACTTTAATTATAGATAACGACAAGCATCAGACAAAGAGCACAGTAGTAATGCCGTTAAATGAAATAACGGTAGATGATGGCAATACACTAGAAAAACTAGAGTTTTGGATTAATCTCAGTCAAAAGTTCAATGAATTACAGAGTAAAGAGTTAAACCAAATTATTATTAATAAGTATGTAGCGAAAATAGGAGGCCCAGTAGTAATTCCTGCACTTATTGGAGTTTTGAAAGATCAAAACGAATATGTTCGCAATGCAGCTGCAGAAGCCTTAGGTAAAACAGGAAGCCCAGCGGCTATTCCTGCACTTATTGAAGCTTTGAAAGATGCATATCTTTACCGCGCAGCTGCAAAAGCCTTAGCCAGAATAGAAGAAGCATACCCAGGCTCTACTACCTCAAAACAAAAAGACAGCAGTAACTCAGAGACTTTAAAAGCAGGATCTGCTGAAACTACACAGAAAGAAAACGATAGAGAGCAATAATAATCCGAGATATTATGCTGCTAATACTTCAACTCTCATTTTTAAACGAGCTTTTCGCAGCTGATCCTGAAGTGCAGCTTTGACAGCAATTTTTTCTGAGAATCCACATTTTCTTGCAATTTGTGCTGCAAGAGCAGCACTGACAAAATGTCGGCCCTTTTCAATATCACAAAGCGTACTGCGTGATATGCCTAACATTTGAGCCATATCTACCTGCGAAAGATCCTTAGATGCACGGGCACCACAAAGAAACCCACCGAAGGTTGGGGAGCCTAGTTCGTTTTTTAATAATTTAACTAAATTTTTCATTTTAATACTCATGTTTATTTACCTCTTGAAACAATTCTTTTAAGAGTTCTTGCCAGTGTAGACAAATTACAGAGCCTATTTTTAGATGACTCATGTCTTGAGAAACATAATAGACTTTTGCATTTTTAAAATCCTTTGAAATTCTTGCTAATTTATTTACTTCTCTTTCATCAACTCTTGTTGAAGACTTAATTTCAATTAAAATTACAGGAAATCCTGGTTTATCTAAAACGAGATCTACTTCTGAGCCTTCTTTGGTTGCAAAGTAAGACAAGCGATAATCTGATCCAGTATATTCATTGAGACGATAAATTTCTAAAATAACCCAATGTTCAAACGCATCTCCATATAAAGATGTTCCTGAAACAATATTGCCTGCTAATGTTCTAGAAAGAGCTCGAATAACACCAGGATCAAAAAAATAAAATTTAGGATGAGAGAGTTGACTCTTTCTAATAGATGGATGATAACTTGGCAGAAAAAAACCAATCCAAGTTTCTTCTAAAATCTGAAAATAAGAAAAAACTGTTTTATCATCTACTCCTACATCGTTTGAGATTTTTTTAAAATTCAGAATTTTAGCATTACATTGTGCAGCTACTTCTAAAAAAAGGCGGAAAGGTTCAAGTTTTCTTACAAGCTGTTCAGATTGAACCTCTTCTTTTAAATATGTCAGTGCATAAGTTTTCAAATATGCTGCTCTCTCTGCGTTTGATCCTAAAGATTGTACTTTTGGCAAAGATCCCCAATTTAAAACAGAATTTAGATCAAAGCTGTCTTTGAGCTCCTG
>JACQAU010000337.1 GCA_016194835.1 Deltaproteobacteria bacterium | reverse complement strand
TCATAGCGACGGATCGCAGATTGTTGACGTATATGAAACTTATGTGGATTCTGTCCGGAAGCTATTGCTAGCAGTGCAATCTCATCCGTTATATTTAGATTAATCCCCTTAGACAGAACGCGACGTTTTGTTTCGACAAACTCTAAACTAAGATCAGAAAAAGGTCTCCCCTTGATCTGGATGCTATAGCTCACCGGATGGTGTTTGGGATCATCGCCAAACAATAAGCCTCGGAGGTAATGATTTCGGTTTGTAATTTCAATGCCATATTGTGCTGGGTTTTTCCACCAACCCGTACCAGGATATACTAAAGGGAAAAACAAAGTGATTGAAGAATTATCGCTGTCAAATGGATATTCAGATAGATAGCGATCAAACGGCTCAAAAGTGGCTTCGGCCTCTGGAGCAATGAAGCTTTGGGAAACAAAAATTCCAGCTTTTTTTGACTTTACACCCAGAGCAAATAGGTCTTTGATTGAATTATTCTTTGCAACGAAATATTTTAGATTCTCCTCAGAAACGCTCTCAACCCCTGTTAGCAGGGCACAAAATCCAGCATTTGCTAGCATTTCAAAATCTACATACTTCTGAAATGCAGAGTGGAAAAAAGCTCCCATTTAAAATTTTTCACCAATCTTTGTTACAGCTTTAGAAAGACCGTTCAAAAACGAAGGAGAAGGACAGCTTCCCGAAAAACGAAAGGCATGTGTTCTAAATCGCGCACTAAGAGACATCATTGTTTCAAAAACACGTTCAGGTTCAGCGGGGCGAACTTGTTTATCGCCGATACCTGGATGTGCACAAAAAGGGCACGAAAAAAAACAGCCACGAGAATCCTCAATAACAAACATGGGCAGTTTTCCGTCTATCAGACTACGGTCAATTTGATCATCATAAAGAGGGTCAGGCGCTGATGAAATGGTAATATTTCGGTGAATACCGTTTCCGCAGTATTCTTTGTTTTCGTCAATGAACCAGGTGTTTGTAATTGGATCAAGCGAAAGTATGCCTTGGAGATATCGTACAATGCTGACGATTGCCTCCTCACCATCACCCATACATACAAAATCAGCTGAATGAAGGTGCTGCAAAATCTCTGATCCTATGCTGGATATTGATGGACCACCGAACGCAATCTTTAGTTTTGGAAATTCTGTCTTGAGTGCACGACAAATACGAAGAAAAATGGCAAGAGAATGTCCTAACCATGGCTTCACACAAAGTAGATCACAATTTTTGGCAAGTACTTGTTCTCGCATACAACGGTGCATGTATTTTTCGACAGCTCCGAGATATGCCCACTTGGCGTCGTCTTGGGCAGCCAGCACATTCTCCTTTTGTTTGCTTACACCTTGCCTGACAAATTCGTTGACGCATGAGCTTTTTGTCTCGCTCATGCATTCGTCGATTGTTTGTAATGAGTTAAAGTCAAGAATCGAAAGCTCATAAAAGTGCTTTCGTAAGACAGCCGCAAGAGCAGCTAGCCCAGGGTCTGGACAAAAAAAACTAAATGAAGAAGGAATGCCTGCGAATGTTGCAAGTAGAATCTTTGGCTTGATCATTCTCACAGCATTGTATCTTTTCTATCACCACTTTTATCAGAGGCGATCACAGTGCGCCTCCAACGTCACTCTTAGCTGTATCTTGCAGTTCCATCAGTTCAAGGAGTGCTTCGTCTGTGAGCGCTCCCTTTTTCTGATTAGACTGATCTGTGTTTTCAGTTTCGTCGCCTGAGTGTGCAGAAAGTGTTTTTTCCATAACAAACCTCCACTCACTGAATATCAAATCAGATGCTATGTGTCAAGAATTAGGCCATATGGGCAGCCATAAAGAATAAAAATATTATTTTGAGTAAAAGTTAGAAGGGGATGTAAACAAATGATAATTTTAACTTTTAGGACAAGCCAATAAGAAGCATCGGGATCAATGGAACCGAGCTTAACTTCTAAAGAACCGTAATTTGATTCCTGGAGAGTGGGTAACGCACCCTTTGTTGTGAAAAAATAATTACTCACCTTACGAGGAGCTCAAACTGCTACAGTACACCACTATTTTACTATCCCAACCACTTAGAGTCCGTTGTACAAAAGAAATTCGAGGAAAAAAGATCCAGATACCAGGTTTTGTATATTATGAGTGTTTTAAAAAACTACGCATGAAACTTTCAGATCATGAAGCAATGGCAGTTATTTCAGGGTTACAGTCTTATGAGCATTTAGTTCTCACACCAGAGGTTGCTCTTTTAGCTGCAGATTTATCAATTCAATACAAGCTTGCAATGGCCGATAGTATTGTTTTGGCTCATGCTACAAGTATTAGCGAAATACTTTTAACGCTTGATCATGACTTTTTATCCATTCCTGGAGTCAATGTTTTACAATAATTAAAAAAATACTTGTTTTAAGCTTATTTTACTTGTTTTTTTGGTTTTCTTGTAATAAGAAGGAAATAGTTTTAAAGAAAATAATTTTTATAAAAAAATTTGATATTTTTATAAAAATTCTTTTACAAAAACAGTCTCCGAAAAGGAAACATGAAGAAGATACGACCAGGAAGGGAGTGTACTCTGGTTTTCCACTCGAGAACTGGATGTTTGAGAGTAAAATTAGTTGATATTTATTATTCATAAGGGATACTCAATGCAAAGTTTAAAACTAAAATCTAAGGATATACTTTTGAAAGAACTCCATGAGCTAGTAAATCAAGAAAGATCTTTGAGTTTAAAAATATTAGCTTATTTAAAAGAAATAAAATCAAGACGGATTCATCAGGAACTTGGTTATTCAAGTTTATTTGTATTTTGTGTATAGGAAGGCGCATCAAAACTTGCAAAAAAACCCGTCAGTGACATATACTCACTACCTTATTGCTGTTTGGGATGTTTTAGTTTGGAGCCTAGTCCTTTTGCCAATCATAACTGGAGGTATTTGGATTGACAAACCATCGTTAAAACTAGAACTTGCTCAAGTTACCGTACCTGTTATTTTTGTCAGTTTGCTTGGAGTATTTTTAAAATTTTTTAGACATTACCCACTAGAAAAAGCAAGCTCCTTAAGATTTCTTGCGTTTCTTTGGTCCAAGTGGGAATTTTTTAATCAAAAAAAGCCAGTACTCACATTAGTTATTGGGAGCCTCGGGGTAGGTGCGTTGTGGTGTTTTGCATCTTTATTTCGCCATTGGTCCTATCACAGTGGAGCACAGGATTTGGGGATTTTCACAAGTGCAATTTGGAATTTAGTCAGTGGCCATGGCTATATCTCTTCTGTAAAAGGTGGCATGAATCTATTCGCTGATCATCAATCTCCTACGTTTTGGCTGTTTGCTCCAGCATTTTATTTTTTTCCTTATCCAGAAACACTTTTAGTTATTCAAGCTTTTGGCCTTTCTTTTGGGGCGTTAGCATTGAGAAAAATTTCAATTCAATATTTAGCAAAAAACCACTGGGGTATTTTATTAACTCCGATTTTATATTGGGCTTATTTACCTTTAAGAAATGCAAACGCGTTTGATTTTCATCCAGAAGTTCTTATGCTACCTCTGCTTTTAGTTTGTATTGCTTGTTTCCAGTCACAAAATATAAAATCACGGATATTTGGTTTTTTTATTTTAATTTTAGCACTCGGCTGCAAAGAATCGGCTGGACCAGTTTGTATGGGAATTGGTCTTGCTTATTTTTTTAATGCTGGACCACAAGCTACATTGGGATTTACTAAAAGGCTTGGACCAGTGCTTATTATTCTTGGCCTATTTGTTTTTTACTTTGATACACAGATAGTTCCTGGGTTCTTTAATAACACTTATGTTTACAACATTGTGTATTCTCATTTTGGAAATGATTTAATGGATTTATTTTTTTCTCCATTTTTACAG
>JACQAU010000336.1 GCA_016194835.1 Deltaproteobacteria bacterium | reverse complement strand
AGTGTCTTATTAAAGCCAGGCCGACTCAATCAACAAGAAGAAGCCATTATGAGAACCCACCCTGTGAGAAGTCAGGAAATTCTTTTTCCACTTTCTCATATCCCAGCTTTCAAAGCTATCTTGCCAGGCATTAGGTCGCACCACGAAAGAATTGACGGTCGTGGATATCCTGACGGCATTCAGAACTTAACAATCCCCCTTATTTCAAGAATCATGCTGATTGCAGATACTTTTGACGCAATGACCACTAGTCGCCCTTACCGCAAGGCACTTGGAGTAGAGCTGGCCTATAAAGAACTCAAACTATTTTCTGGACGCCAATTTGATCAACACCTTGTTGAAATCTTTATAAAAGCCCATCCTGACTGGGGACAAATCGAAGAAGAAATCACAGAAGAGTTCGTATCACATCACTTTAAAAAAGCAGCCTGAGAAAAGACTAGTATGCTGGAATATTAATTTTTTAATATACTATTTTAAATTATTTCATTCGAGATGGCACGGCATCGTGGCCTCTGGGATCCTTTGTCGTCCCGTCCGTGGGACTCGGACATCCTGTCCTTCCCAAGGCCCTCTCTCATAAAATAATTTAAAATAGTCTGTATATTAAAAAATTAATGTTACAAAGTACTAGCGTAACAGCCTAAAGTTATCTAAAAAATAATTTATGCAAGAAGTAATAAAATCTTATTTAAAAGATATGCAGACTTTGAAACACGTTTTAAGAGACGAAATTATATTTTGTAGTGGAAATATAAAATCAAAAATAAACAATATAACTTCAGATTCCCGATGTGTCTCAGATGGTTCTATATTTGTTGCCGTTCGAGGTGAAAGCCTAGACGGTCATGACTATATTTTGCAAGCAATTCATGCTGGAGCTTGTTGCATTATAGGTGAATTGCGATTTTTTAAGTTAAAGCATATTTTTAAAAAAAATAATTTTTCTTATATTCAAGTCAAAAACTCACGAAAGACTTTAGCATTGTTGGCTTCTAAGTTTTACGATAACCCTTCGCATAAAATGCTCTTGATTGGAGTTACTGGTACAAGTGGGAAAACCACTGTGACATATTTGCTTGAGTCTATCCTGAAGTCTGCTGGATACTGTGTGGGCGTGATTGGCACGATTAATACAAGATATAAAACCAAGGTTTTACCTGCTGCTTTGACTACTCCTGATCCCATTGAGCTACAAAAAACCATGTATGAGATGAAAGCTTCAGGATGCGATGCCATTGTTATGGAGGTGTCTTCGCATGCTCTTAAGCAAGATCGAGTTTTAGGCTTGGCTTTTGATGCAATGGCGTTTACTAATTTGTCATCTGAACATCTGGATTATCATAAAAACATGAAAGATTATTTTCAAGCAAAAGCAAAATTATTTCATGATGGAATCACATGGGCTTTTCAGGCAAAAAAAAAGCCGATTTTCTGTATTAATACAGAAGACGCTTATGGAAAACTTCTGGTAAAACATATAAACCGGCAAAAGCAAAAACCGAAACGGCTTTATATTGTTAGCAATTCAAGAAAAGACTTCAGACTTGTAACCTGGCAAGAAAAAGAGCTGCTTCTTGCTGGCATTAGAGGAAAAATAGGGGTTATTAATTCAGAAAAATCGCGTTCTAGTTTGATATCAATTTCGTCTGGTATCATAGGAGATTTTAATGCCTCAAATATATTAATTGCTATTGCCATAGCAAAGGGGCTTGGCATTAATAAAAAAGCAATTCAAAATGGAGTTGCTGGTTTACAAAGTATTCCTGGTAGGCTTGAAAAAATTCCAAACTTGCATAAAAGACTTGTTTTAGTTGATTATGCTCACAAGCCAGAAGCTATGAAAAAAGTTTTACTATTACTTTCACATATGAAAAAGGATGGACGTCTTATTACGGTTTTTGGTTGTGGTGGTGATAGGGATCGCAAGAAACGACCTGTTATGGGGAGATATGCGGTAAGGTTTTCGGATTATGTGATTGTGACTTCTGACAATCCAAGAACAGAGAACCCAAAGAAAATAATAAGTGAGATTTTAAAGGGAACAAAGGGATTTTATAACTTTAGAGTCAGTATGGATCGCAAAAAGGCAATTCACCAGGCGGTTAAAATGTCTAAACCATACGATATTATTTTAATTGCAGGCAAAGGACATGAGGACTATCAAATTTTAGCAGACAAAAAACACCAAACTCGCAAAATTCATTTTAGTGACAAAGAGGTAGTAAAAGCAGTTTTTCGAAGAAAAATAATTTAATGCCTATTACCAAGGTGGATTTTTGGATACAACGCCATTAAGAAATGACAGGTGTTGATAGCGCCCTGGTTCGTACCCTGTTGCTAAAAATATGTTTTTAAATCCACGTTCGCAAATTTTTTTTGCAACATCTTCTCCTGAAATCCCATTACCCAAGTTCACATCAACATAGATAGGCGTGTTTTTGTCAAACTGAGCCTCTTGTTCAAAGAAATCTGAAGCTTTT
>JACQAU010000335.1 GCA_016194835.1 Deltaproteobacteria bacterium | reverse complement strand
TAAAATATTTTTAACTTGTGATGCGTTAGCTTTTTTAGCCTTAGGATTCAATTTTTTAGCTCTTAAATATGGATTTTTCTCACCTCTTATTGCGCTTATCACAAGTTTTGAAGTTGCAACTTGTCAAGCTTTTGTTGGTCCGACTATAAACAAAGCGGTTGTAAAGCTTGTGCCAGAGTCCAAGGTCTCTACGGCTGTTTCTTTTGTGGCTTCGACAGACTCATTGGCTAATTTTGGAGGAGCTGTATTTGGCGCAGTTTTGATAAGTATTTTGGGTATCAACTTGGCGGTGGGAGTAAGTGCATTGGGGTATATTTTTAGTTTTATTGTAAATATGTTTATAAGATACCGTTATAGTTTACCACCTACGGTGGTCAATAACTTACCACCACAAGAGGCTGAAAATATTTCTTTTTGCGAACCGATGTTTAAAAAAGAAAAAGTTCTTATGAAACTTATTTTTCTGTTTGGATTAATTAATTTTTTTGCAACTCCAACACTTGTGATTTTAC
Organism: Deltaproteobacteria bacterium; assembly: GCA_016194835.1. Taxonomy (GTDB): domain Bacteria; phylum Bdellovibrionota; class UBA1018; order UBA1018; family UBA1018; genus JACRAO01. The sequence goes on along the minus strand of JACQAU010000335.1, from coordinate 3,684 downwards.
CAATGTATACAAAATTTACATTAAAAGCAGAAGCCTCCACATTGGCGTGGCTTGAAGCCTCATTGTGGGGAGGTATGCTCATAGGGTCTTTTTTATCTAAAAAACTTTTTTCCTGGCAGAGACCTTTTTGGATGGGGCTTGGCTGTATCAGTGTTTTTGGATTTATGATGTTCATACCAGCTCTTTGGGTTAACGAGAGAGTTTATATGTTTGCATTATGTGTGAGTGGATTTTGTTTAGGTGTAAATAATGTCGGATTTATGTCTTTGTTTCAAGTCGCAGTTAATGATGACGAAAAGGGGAGGTTCTTCGCGATGCTTCAGGCGGTGGTTGGCTTTAGTTTTCCTATAGCGTTTTTCTTTTTTGGTTGTTTAGTAGATTATCTTAATCCGCAACAAGTGCTCTGGATTCAGGGTCTTGGTGTTTTAGGTATGTCTGTATTTGGTTTTAGAAATCTTTTAGAGAAAGAACAGGAGTTTTTAATGGGGATTGGTTTTTATGATGACGTTACAATCTAGTTTAAATCATAGTGTTGCTAGGCTTGCTGACGCGTTTGATCTTATGAATCTTTACCAAAAATCTGCAGCTGCACTTGATAGTGATCCACTTTTTTTGGATATTCGAAAACTGCAAGAAGCACTAAAAAATACTGGAGAACTATGGTTTTTGGGCCACCGTGGTAGCGAACTTAGGTGCGCTATGGATATTTTTATTGATTATGAACAACGAATTGCTCGTCTTGGGCACATTGTGATTTCTCCTGACGAAGAAAACATAGATGAAACCCTCAAGGAGATTTTCAAATTTAGTTTAGATTATTTAGAGCACAGTTTGCGAACTGTTGATCTGCTCTATACAACAACAAGTACGTTAACACTAAAGCAACAAATTACACTCTTAGATTTAAATTTTAAAACTCTAGGTATTTTTCCAAATTTTAAAGGCATTGATGATACGAAATTAAATGGTTTAACAGCGTATTTTTTTAAAAATGTTTTAACTCTTAAAAGGAGAGATGATTTTTCGCTTCACCCAATATTGATGCCATTTTATGAGATTATTAAAAGTGAATGTGCATTGACGCCTTTGCCTGAAGCTATGTTATCAAATAATAGTTCCATAAAAGAAACAATATCTTTGCCAGCTTTAGAACTAATTCAGGCTCCGTTGTTTATAGGGAAAAGGTTTCAGCTTCTAAAACAGAATCAAGCATTAGGGATGAACTTTTATCCTTTTCAAACACCTGATGCTGTGATTACGGATGATGTGCAGAATATAGAAATATTTATTAAATTTCAAACTTCCATACGTTTTGCCATGATTGTGGGAGAACATCTGCGAATAAGAGTTGACCCGACTTTGCTTTATACACAGGTTTTAAAAATGCTTCGTGAAAAAAATATTTCATATGTCGAGATCATTAATGATGCAGCCGATACCGTAGGGAACGATTGTTTTTATAAAGCCGGTTTTACTCCTTGTGGCTATTTTCCTGCATTAAAACTTCAGGGCAATCAGAGGAGAGATTATGTGGTGTTTGGGCGTTGTTCTGAGTATCAAATGCGTCCAAGTTTGGATTTGCCCTCCACTTATTTGGCATTTTTTAAGCAATATTATCGTTTGGAGCGGCGCAATTTTTTCCCTAAGACATTTGAATGAGCTATCTGAATTGTCATGCACGCCACCTACAAGTCCTTCCTGGACTTGGCTGTCCGCTGGACAGCCTACTTCTCGGCCAATCCTGGCCTCGAAGTGTGCTGCGCTTGCAATTATAAGAAGCCTCGCCTCCAGCTCGGCAGTATTGTATTATCTGAATTGTGTTGGTAAATGCTTTATTTCGTCTTGCCTGTTTCATCAAAATTGATAGTGCATTTATAGCTTTGTGAGGCATCTTGTAGATATGAACAAGAGATTTGTTTGAACAATTATTTAATGACTTCTAAAAAATACCAAGCCTCAATTATTCTAACATTTCTGTAAAATTTAAGTGGGAGCAAGTCTTTGTGGTCTCCAGTTACTAAATATTTTGCACCCCCAATAACCGCCGTTTCAAGAACCAAGTTGTCACCACGGTTTCCAACAATAACATTCACCTGTCCTGTTGGTTCGTAAAGATCTGATATCTGAAGAAGCCTGTTAACAAGCTTTTTAGTGTTTCTATAGCTATAGTCAAATTTATGGAGCAAATTTTTTTCAAGTTCATTTAAAATAATCTGAGATAAGATAAGTTCAAATTTTTTATTAAATGCCAGCGAAACTATTTCAGCCGGTTTTCCAGCAAACAAAACACCGCTGATTAAGATGTTGGTATCAAGACAGACCTTAAGCATATAAAGTCTGCTATTTTCTGCTTTCTTTTACAATACGAACCACGTCTTGTTCGGTTAGGTCTTTAACTTTGGCAGTTTTTCTTCCTTCCGTGCGAATATTCGCAAGATCTCTATTAGCCATGTACTGACGAAAGGCTTCCCTAAGAATTTCAGAAATAGTTCGTCGTTCTGCTTTTGCAACCTGGACAACCTCTTTTTCCATATCTGGCGTTAGGCTCATACTCACAACTTTTGCAGTTCTCATGTTTAACTCCTATTAATAATATTAATAACATTAATAACAAGTATGGTCAAGGGCAGATACCATCTGAACTGTCATGCACGCCACCTACAAGTCCTTCCTGGACTTGGCTGTCCGCTGGACAGCACACTTCTCGGCCAATCCTGGCCTCGAAGTGTGCTGCGCTTGCAATTATAAGAAGCCTCGCCTCCAGCTCGGCAACATTGTATTATCTGAATTGTGTTGGTAAATGCTTTATTTCGTCTTGCCTGTTTCATCAAAATTGATAGTGCATTTATAGCTTTGTGAAGCATCTTGTAGATATGAACAAGTGACTTGTTTGGATTGTTTTACTTGTAAATTTAGTTTTTTATTAAGCATTGCTGGCTCTTTTAGATTATCAAAAAGTGTTTTTGCAGGGAGCCCATTTAGTACAGTTGATAAAATATTTTTATGATCAATAGTGGAAGTAAAGTTTCCACTTGTTAGTGTGCATACAGTGCCTTCTGGAAGTTCTCTTCTAACTGTACCATTTTTTAGTATTGCAAAATTGCAAGTATAACGGGGTGGAACTTCCTCTGGATTGACAATACAAATAATTTGTTTTCCAGTTTTGATAAATGCTCCTTGCTCTTGTACTTCTTCAGTTTTTAGGAAGTCATAAATATTTTGAGCATTCGGATCTGGAATGTTTAAAAATAAACCAGTAAAAACTTGATCTTTTTGATATGTCTCAGCCGTTATTAAAGACGCATTGTCAGAAGCAGTTGCGAATAGTGATACAAAGCCCATATATGATACGAAAATAATTTTTTCAGTTGTCATAAGTCACCCCTTTTGAGTGATTCGTATATTTCTTAAAATGCATTGAGTCAATAGGAAAAATTTTGGAAGTTGATGTTATTGTACAGTAACAGTAACAGTAACAGTAACAGTAACAGTAACAGTAACAGTAACAGTAACAGTAACAGTAACAGTAATCAACCCTCGGTAGCGATAAGCAGTATTAGTCAATAAATTGACATTATTAATAAATTAAACGCTCTTTTATCAAAAAAAATTAGTGTTCCAGTGTCCTAGTATGTAAAGTTTTATGCTTTAATATTTTCCCCTTAGTTTCCCGACAATTAGATG
>JACQAU010000349.1 GCA_016194835.1 Deltaproteobacteria bacterium | reverse complement strand
GGTTTTTCTCCTTGTTGTTTTAAAAGTTCAAGAAACTTAAATACTATTTTAGATTTCGTGCCACGCCAACCAGCGTGAAGGGCAGCTACTTTATCACCTACTTTATTTGCAAGCAGTATGGGAACACAATCTGCTGTTATTATGGCAAGTGGAGTTGCTTTTTGTGAAGTATAAAGCCCGTCCACCTCGCCACAGCTTTGGTTGGGTTTATGAACAACTGTAATGTCTGTGCTGTGCGTTTGTTTCCACTTGGGCATTAGATGCCATAAACTTTTGAAATTCTTTGGAATGGGGTCATCTTTAGTTCCAAATCCGTGTTTGATATTTTTAATTTGATCTAGTAGTTTGCTATGCATTTTATACTTTCCACCGTTGTAATGCCTTTAGCAGATTACTAAATCCCTGTGGAGGGTTTGCGACAAATTTCATGTCAACGCCAGTAATGGGATGTTTAAAACAAAGTTCTTGTGCATGCAAGGCTTGTCCCGGGAGTGCCTTTACAAGATCTTTAATCACATCAGGCAATGAAATCCACTTGTTTTGTTTCTGAGTCGGCACTCCGTAAACAGGATCACCTAAAATAGAATGTCCCGCACTAGTGAGCTGTACTCTTATTTGATGCTGTCTACCAGTTTCTATTCTGATTTTTAAAAGTGCAGCAAATGGAGATTTTTCAAGCACATATTCTTCTGATTTTTCAATAAATGAAATCGCCTTTCTGCCCCTTTTAATATGAATAATCATCTTTTTTCTATCAAGTGGATTTCGACCAATCAAGTTCTCTAGTTTAAATAACATGAGCTTAGGCGATCCGTAACACAGTGCTATGTAAGTTTTTAGAACCCTTCGCTCTGAAAATGCTTCGATAAGTTTCTGGTGTGCTAGATTTGTTTTTGCTACCATCAAAGCACCCGAAGTCAATTTGTCCAAACGATGAACAATGCCAGGGCGCAATTTCCCTCCAATATCACTTAGATCCTTTATATGAAAAAGAAGTGCATGAACCAAAGTATTCTCTTTTTGTGTAGGTGCTGGATGAACAGTAAGACCAGGAGGCTTATTGACAACAAGAAGATGAGCGTCTTCGTATATAACTTCTAGTGGAATATGTGTAGGTATCAAATTAAGCTCTTCTGGCTCTGGAAACTCAATTTGGATCCACAGCCCTTGTGTAAGTTTTGAATTCGCTTTAATCTGCTGTTCATTAGCTGTAACTCTGCCACTTTGAATTAGTTTTTGTATTAGATTTCTAGAAAAAACAAAATCAGCCTTTTTATTAATCCAGCTACCCAAATTATTTTTAACCGCATTGCATACGAGCAAATCTGCCCGCTTTGAAACATGAGTCGAAACTTGCCATTTCCATATAGTTCTGCTCATGACTTAGCTTGTCGTTTTTCGTATTCTGGCTTATAGCGTTCTAAATAAGTAGGCACGCTTTTTTCTTCTGGCAATTTTAATATTTTAGAGATTTGAATTATAAATCCTCTTAAAAAAACCGGAGCAGGCAAAGCGTTAAAATTATTTTCTTCGATAGCAACAAGATACTTTTTACTGATTTTTGTTTTGTCACTGAGCTCTTCTATAGAAAGATTTTTTAGCTCTCTTATTTTTTTAAAAAACGCACCCTGCCACTGTGTTTCAAATTGAATTTCTTGTGCCATTTGATCAATGGGTTGCTCAATTGGTTGCTTAATTGGCTGTTTGGTTGGATTCGGAGCTTTAGACAATTGGCTTTCATATATTATTTCTTTTTTTAAAACAGGTGGTGCCTGTGGTGGCTGCGGAATAAAAGAAACCACATTTTCATGTACATTCAAATTGTGATTTAGATCATACTCTTTTCTCTTTTCAGGTTGCGAAAGTAGTTCATAAGCTTCTTCTATTTTTTTTAGTGCATTTTCTGTTTCAGAAGCTTCGAGCAAAGCATAAGATGCCAAGCTTTCTTGTTGATAAGCAGTTTTTAATCGTAAATATGTGGCTCTGAGTTCGTGGTGTGAAGCCGTTGGTGATATTTCTAAAATATCAT
>JACQAU010000348.1 GCA_016194835.1 Deltaproteobacteria bacterium | reverse complement strand
GAACTAATTGCTACACTCTCAAGTGGAACAAAGCAAATTCGTTCCTATACTAATTTTCAAGACATTCCAGCCTATATCTGGAAGGCAATTATTGCTATCGAAGATCAAAATTTTTTAGAACACAAAGGCTTTGATATAAAAGGCATCCTGCGCGCTTTTTGGGTAAACCTGAAAACGCTGTCTTTTGCACAAGGTGGAAGCACCATTACACAACAGCTTGTTAAAAACCTGCTTACAATTAAAACTAAAAGCATATTTAGAAAAATCAATGAACTGTTTTTAGCTATTTTATTAGAAATCCGTTACGATAAAGAAAAAATTTTAGAGCGTTATTTAAACGAAGTTTACTTGGGACAAGTAGGACATCTAGAAATTCACGGTGTAACAGAGGGAGCTCAGCACTTTTTTGGTAAAAAATTAAATGAATTAAGCCTTGCTGAAATAGCCTTAATGGCTGGCATTATTCGTGGACCTTTTTATTATTCTCCGTATCGTCACATAAATAGATCACTTGAACGAATGAAACTTGTTTTGCAAAAAATGGTCGAAAGAGGACATTTGGCACAAAGAGAAGCAACGGAAGCCATGAAATTAGAAATCAGACTTGCTCCTCAAAAAACTGTAGTCAATAAGGCACCATATTTCACAGATTATGTCAAAGCTGAACTGATCAGACATCTAAAAGATAAAATGACTGAAGAAGAAATAGCACTCTCAGGATTTAGAATTTATACTACTTTAGATGCAAGATTGAGCATAATAGCTGAAAAAACAGTGCTAGAAGGTGTCACTCAGCTAGAAAAACAAAACCGTGTCCATGAAAATGAAAAATTGGAAGGTGCTTTAGCATCAGTAGATCCTACTACTGGTTATATTAAAGTTCTAGTTGGCGGAAAACACTATGCTCAAAGTAATTTCAATCGAATTTTAAACATGAAAAGACAAGTAGGGTCAACATTTAAACCTTTTGTATATCTGGCGGCTTTAACAAAAGGGAAAAATCAATCTGGCACGCCATTTGGTCCTGCTTATCCGTTAGAAGATACTCCATGGAAGCTCACATTTGATGGAGGGAAACAAACATGGAGTCCACAAAATTACGAAAAAGAATACGAAGGCTGGACCTCTTTTAGAAATGCACTTGCACACTCCTTGAATGTCGCAACAGCTAGACTTGGAGTCGAGGTTGGCATTCAAAACATTATAGATACCGCTAAAAAATTAGGAATTCAAAGCGAGTTACCCAATGTGCCGTCGTTAAGCTTGGGAGTTGCAGCACTCAGTCCTGTTGAACTTTTGCAAGCTTATGCAGTGATAGCGCACCATGGAGTCCAAGATGAACTAACTGTAATTCGTGCTATTACTTACGAAAACGGAAAACAGTTTGCTCGCTTTATTTATCACCCAAAGGAAGTATATCCTCGTCCTCAAATTGATTTGCTTTTAGATTTGCTCCAAAGTGTATTTACAGATGGAACTGCTAAAGTGGCTCAAAAATTAGGATTTGACCGACCAGCCGCTGGCAAGACGGGCACGACAAGTCATTATCGTGATAGTTGGTTTGCTGGATTTACTCCAGATCTGGTAACAGTGGTATGGGTTGGCTTTGATCAGGAAGAAACAAATATGAATCGCAAAACAACAGTTAAGCTAACAGGGGCGGGTTCAGCGCTTCCTATTTGGGTACGTTTTATGAATGAGGCTCTTGAGAGTGATCCACCTCTAGCTTTTCCGCAAAGTCCTTTTCTTTCGGAGGTATCTTTTGACAAGTTAAGTGGAAAGCTCTCGACCGGTGACTGCCCTGAAGTGCAAATTATTTTAGAAAAATACATTTCAGGTACAGAGTTTGATTCACCTTCGTGCGCACAAGATTATCCAGCCTCAGAAACACAAGGGGAAATTTGAATGCTATCTTATCACCTGTCAAATCCTTAGACGCTTTATGACAAGCATGTGAAATCTTAGAAACGGTTTCATCAAACATTACAAGGACTTATTTTTGGTGCAAAATGAGCCCAGTTGGTATAACTCTTGCTTACTATAGTCTATAAGAGAGTGACTAGTCTCTCTTTTGAACTCTCTTTAGGCTATAGAGCAGAATGTGCGTGAAGAGCAGAAGGTAGGAGTAAAAGCAGGTGATAAAAAAGATTTTTTCAGAAAAGCACGAAAAAACACTATTGATCTTACTTGGTGCCACTTTTCTGACCATTGTTTTGATGAATCTTGAGTTCAATTTACTAGAATCTAATCTCTATGACTTAAGAGTGATTTATAGTACACACTTTAAACCAAGTCCTGAAATAGTATTAATTACACTAGACGACTCAAGCACAAAAAAATTAAATGAATTTTCACCACTCCCACTAAATTATCACACCGAATTACTAGAAACTTTAGAAAAATACAAACCTAAAGCCATTGGATACATCATAGACATGAACCGTGTAAGTGAACTCAATGCTAAAATCTATCAAAGCAAATGGTCAACACGATTCATAGAATCCGTACAAAGATTGAAACACAAAGGTATCCCGTTTATTTTTGGAACACCATTTGACGTTACAGGAGAAGTTGTTCCTCCATTTCCTTTGAGCAAACTCTCTCATTCTATTGCCGTGATCCATAAAGATGGAAATATTTTTTCTGAAGACAAAGTGACAAGACGTGCATTAACTTATTTGAATGAAAAACCGGTTTTCCACCTAAGCCTTGCCCAATCAATCAAAACGGCCGGAAAAGAAAGACCTGTCTATAACCATATTCGCCCAAAAGGAAATTTTTTTGTACCAGAACTCGAAAGCGAACAGTTTTTTTTCAGGTACCACAGCTCAACTGATTATTACCAGAAACATATCCCTTACAAAACCGTTTCCTTTGCTTCGATTTTAGAAAATAAAAATATAGATCCAAGCATTCTAAACGGAAAGATATTACTTATTGGGACTATTTCAAAAGATGACTCATCGGATTTTACATTTACACCGTATTCTAAAAAAACCTTTACTCATCCTAAATTATTAGTACATGCCAATATTTTGGATTCTCTTTTACAAAACGATGGCATAGTTTTAGTGCCAAAATGGGTTAATTGGATCATTACCTTTGCTTGCACCGCTTTTGTTATTGGATGGGTCATTTATTCAACTCCGCTTTATGGAGTATTTTCGACTCTGGGATTAGTAATTGGATTTGTCTTAAGTTTACTTTTTTTATTTAATACTAAAGGGCTTTGGATCAGAGCTAGTCAACCACTGGTTGGCATTTTTGTGAGCTATTATCTCATTGTTCCTTATCGTTTAATTTTAGAATACAAAAAAAGATGGAACTTTCAGAAAAAAAGTGAACTACTTGTACAAGTCGAAGAGTTAAAAACAAATT
>JACQAU010000356.1 GCA_016194835.1 Deltaproteobacteria bacterium | reverse complement strand
CTGCGATTGGCTTTATAGTCATTGTAGATTTTTTTCTAAATGAAGGTTCTTTAGAGTCATATACAATGCCAAAATACTTTGGATTAACTTCATTAATAAGCTTAAGTAGCATTGTAGTCACGCCATAAGCTGCATTAGTAGGCTCACCTTTTCGATTTTTCAAATTTCGGTTAATGGCATAATAAGCACGATAAATAAATGAGCTAATATCTACCAAGTACAAAGTGTGTTCTGGATCAAAGCGCATATTTCAGTTCTAATGGGATAAAAGAAAAATGGGAAGAGAAAAGAACGTGTCCCACATGACACAGGCACAACAGTAAATAAACACGCAAAAAGTCATTTATTTTACCCTTAACATTTTTTTCCGATAAGTTAGGTACAATGTAATTGTGTCATTATGACTATTTTTAGAGAGAAATTATTTTTATTAAACACATTGATTTTATTATTCCTGGTGTGTGCTCTTTTAAACTGTAGGCCATCTCTGTTGGGTGTAGACAGCTCCACAAACTCATCAGTGACAAATTCGTCTTCTACAAGTACTGCTATTATTAATCCTTCTTCATGGGCTTTTATTGATGGCACCGGTGCAAATGGCATTAACTTTAACACAGCGAGAACCTCCGGACAGCCAAAGCTTGCAGTTTTTAATTCAAGTTTATATGCCAAATGGGAAGAAGTGAAGACTATGGCTTCGAGTGATTATCAAATTCGTGTTGCTAAATATAATAACAATCCGGACTCGCCTAGCTGGAGCTATGCAGACGGAGGACTTGCAACTGGATTAAACAAAGATCCAACCTTAGAAGCACGTCATGGAAATATGGTAAGTTTTAACAGTAAACTGTATACTATTTGGCATGAAAAAAATGCTGGAACTATTAAACAAATTCGTGTGAAAAAATATGATGGCAGTTCTTGGGCTTTCGTTGATGGAGGTGGTCCCAATGGTATTAATTTTGCTCCCGCTCTGAATAATGCGGATGACCCATTTCTTATTACTTTTAATAGTAAACTTTACGCTGTATGGAGCGAAAGCGATGGGACTAAACTGCAAATTCGTGCATCTGTATACAACGGCAATGATGCTGCACCTGCTTGGACCTTCGTGGATGGAAATGGAGCCACAGGACTAAACAAAGTCACTAATCAAGACGCTCAAGCACCTAGACCTATTGTATTTGACAATAAACTATATCTTGTGTGGTACGAAATTAATGCCGCAACTTTTCAACAAATTCGTATTGTTGTTTATAATGTCAATGATGGTTCTCCGTCTTGGAGTTTTGTGGATGGCAATGGTACAACTGGTATTAATAAAGACTCAACAAAAGATACACAATATCCGGACATAGCCGTTTTTAATTCTAAACTGTACCTAACATGGCAGGAACTAAGCCCAGCTCCTGTGAGATATCAGACACGTGTTGTTGTTTATAATGGCAATGATAGTTCTCCAGTATGGACATTTGTAGACGGTAATTCGACAACTGGTTTAAATAAAAGCACTACACAACATGCCTGGCTGCCTAGAATTTATGCTTTTAATAATAATTTATATGTGGGCTGGGAAGAGCTCAACACTTCTGGATTCTATCAAATCAGACTTATTGTTTATAACGGTAACGATAGCTCACCAGCTTGGACTTTTGTAGATGGCAATAATGATACAACAGGGCTAAACAAAGATTCTACACAAACAGCAACTGCTCTGGATCTTATTGAATTTGGATCAAGACTACTTTCTGCCTGGGCCGAAGGAGCATCGAATGTACAAATCGTGATTAAAAATGCTCAACTTGCTCAGTAGACTGGTTATTTTATATTTACTATATTGACATATTTTAAAAACTGTTACATGAACCACCATAAGTGTTATGGGTTCATATAAAACAAGTCTTTTAGTGTGTGTACTTGGTATGATTTTTTATACACAGGGATTTTCTGAAGATTTCATTTTAAAACTCCCCAAAGCTAAAAGTGTTTTGACAACAATATCGATTGAACTGCCTTTTCAAACTACTTATCAGGCAACTACCGAAGTAGATGTTTATTTAGAGTTTTATCAAGTTCCTAAACTTAATTTACAAAAAGAGGATGTTTTCCTTGGCGCCGTACAACTCACACCAGGACAGTCAAGAGTCACTTTGGAGCTAGACTACAGGATGTCACGGTTTTTATTTCAAACATTTCCACAAAGAATTGCAAAACTAAAAACTGTATTCATACAAAAAGACCACGGCAATCAGGAAAATTCTACTATTGTTCATGGAGATGTATTTATTGCAGGACCTGCGGATTTTACATGCAATACGCCGGTCATTATTATAGACGAAAACGCACTTGGTGGGGTAAGCACTGCTCCGCTATTCGATAACAATATTGTGTTTTTTATACACAGTAAAAACCAAAATATTAAGAATTTGATTCAGAAAAATACGCAATATGCGCATAAATCTATTGTACTATCAAATAGCGGTCAAAACCTAAGCGAAAAATTTTTATCGCTTAAAGATCATCTGCATGACACAGGAGCGTGTATTTTAGGGTTAGCAGGGAAAGAATATAATTCAGATGGTGCTATTGCAAAGCAACTCAAGATTCCATTTTTTGCAGTCAATCAGCAAGACAGAGCGATTATGAAAACTATTTATATTGATAGGCCATATTGTGAATGGAAGTATGATTTCAAATTACACGAACAACCGCCAGAAGATCTTTTAAAGCATTTTTATATGGCTTGGCCAATAAAAATTCTTTGTAATAGAAATCAGACTTCTTCTAATGGCGAAGAAGTGTGGTTAAACTTACCAGATTATTGGGAAAAATTTGAAGAAGCTCCAGAATCTCCACTCTATAAAAACCTGTATTTTGAGCAAACAATTAAAAAGACAATTGTAGTAGAAGAACCAGTACAAACCATCTCAGAAAATAAACCAGAGCAACTACAAATAAACCAATCGCAAGCGCCACCACAACCAGTTCCACCACCACTAGCTCTATCACCATCATTACCATCGTTACCATCTTTGCCATCACCGATAAAAGAAATGATTATTTTTAAAAAAGTTAATCTACCCACTTCGTTTGCAATAGAATATTACTGCATGAAAAATAATCTCTCTCCTCCTGCAAAAGACCAGTCACAAGCTGTAAAGAAGCCTCTAATAATATATGATGACGAAAATCCATATTGGCTTTTTTCATCACCAAAAACAATAAACCCACAGCCACAGGGATGGTGCGATGAAGGCTATGACATCAAAATCGCAAAGGATCCAAAAGAAGTGCTTGATCACTTAGAGCCAGCTTTTACTATCAGTGCATTTCCAAATGCAAGTTATTATGCCCACGATTGGCGAGAACTTAGCTTTTATTTAGAACAGAAGATTCTGTCTGTTCTAAGTAAATGAGAATATACAATCTATTACATAAAATCTTTGTGAAAAGATAAAATATAGTAAATAAAATAAGTTGTAAATATATGATATTTGAGATAGAAGGTGCTAAATGGTTTTTGTCATTTTACCTATATTTATTGTTTTGTTTGGAATATCGGCAGAGATTGTTTGTGGAGGCAAAATTATTCCAGCAGGAACCATTACAACTGCTACAGAAATCTTGCTGATGTTCTTTGCTGCTATTTGGTTACAAAAGTGTATACCAAAAAGCTGGCAAAAATTTATACTCATTCCAGTTGGTTTCTTAATAGGAGATTTTTTCTATGGAATTTCTAATTATATTTTTCATTTAGGATTTGCTAATAAACTTGCATGCTTAACCTATGTAATACCTTACCTTACAAGCATGATTATGATTCTTTTGTTACAAATTAAGTTTCTTAAAACATATAAAACAATGATTTTAACAATCCTGGGATTTACGGTAGCTATAGGATTATTAGTTCTTAATACCTATTTGATAATTATTCCGGCACTATTTTTTAAGATTCCTCCACTTATTACAACACTTAAGGTATTTGCTGTTGTTTTCACTATTCTGGAAAGCACTATTGTTGGATTGTCAACTGTATTGTTAGTGATTTTTGTTAGTCGGCCAATCCAATTTGCTCTTTTTGGTGTGCTAATAACCCACATATCAGACATTGCTATTAGATATCAGAGTG
>JACQAU010000355.1 GCA_016194835.1 Deltaproteobacteria bacterium | reverse complement strand
CCTTCTGCGCAAAATAATAATGTTGCTCGACCACAATCAGCGAATCAGGTACCAGCACATAGCTGTGAAATACCTCAAGAAACATATGTATTATTTTTAGACAACAGGGACGAAGGTTACAACACTGCGAAAGTCAATCGTCAAACTGGTTTACTCACTAGAGGCATCGATTTTCTAACCGAGCGAAACGATATTATTGCTCTATATCGTTCAGCAGGAATACCAGTAGACCGTATTCTTCGGTTTCAAACAGTAGAGGAGCTACGCTCACAGATCGATTTATTAAATAACCGTCAAACAAGCGGTGTTCAGGTAAGGGTTCTTTTGAACTTCGATGCGCATGGCAACCCCTCGCGTGACTATGATCTGTACAGGGAAAATAAATTGCGCAGCCTCATGCAGAAGAAGACTCGTGATGGTTTTTTGTCATCGGTGGACAATGATAAATTGTCACAAGTATTGGAAAAGTTTACCTTGAGACAGGGAGAGGACCCGAATTTACCTGAAAGTTATATTTTGAGCAAGCCGAGTAATAGTCCGCCTGGATTTTACTATGAATCCACAACGGTTCCTGTTGCACGAGTGTCAGGAAATATTCTTGAAAGTAGTTGGTCAGGAAGGCACGTGAGAGTTGTGGTGGTTCATATCTTAACCAATCAGGATAAATTTGAACCGTATTGCCCGAACACAATAAACAAAAAGTCATTAAATTTAGCTACATGCATTTTGGCACAAAATTTGCTCTTTCAACCAGTGGAGGTTTTTTTATGAACTGGCAAGTTAAAATACAAGATCCATCAGGACAAGTGAGAAGATTAATTTTAAATGACACAAAAAATCCATTTAGTTTGGGGCGCGAAGAGTCTTCAGCTATTTTCCTCAATGACTTCAGTTTGCCTAAAAAAGTTGGTCATTTTTGGCGTGAGAATGAAAAAACTCAGTGCTCTCCTTTTTGGTTTAAACTCTGTGGTGATGAGCAAAATAGTATCGTTTGTCTCGGCGATTTATTCATTCGTGAAGCCCATATTCCAGCTGGCATTCCGCTTAAAATTGGGGATACTATCTTAACATTGGAGGAAACAACGGTGGATAAAAAAGATCCTCCAGAGTTTCCAGCTGGAGTTAAACCATGGCTTACTTGTACATCAGATGGGGTAAATTTACTTTGGTCAGCAAAAAAAGCAGCCCAATCTCCTCTGTCTATTTATCTTGAAGGAGAAACTGGAACAGGAAAAGAGGTTTTGGCTCGCCTTATGCATGCTTGGGGTGAGAGGTGCTCCGGACCGTTTGTGCCGATTCATTGTGGAGCGTTACCTATGAGCTTGGCTGAAAGTGAACTCTTTGGGCATGTCAAGGGTTCGTTTACTGGGGCTATTTCTCATAGACCAGGTGCGCTAATCCAGGCACATGGCGGGACATTATTTTTAGACGAAGTTGGAGATTTGCCTTTAGAAATTCAAGTCAAACTTCTTCGGTTTTTAGAAGACGGTGAGCTACGAGCTGTGGGTTCTGATCATGCAACTCATGCTGATGTTAGGATTATTTGTGCAACTAATCAATCTTTAAAAAAATTAGTCGAGGAAAAAAAATTCAGGCAAGATCTTTTTTATCGTTTAGCAACTGTGAGTTTAAATATTCCTTCTTTGAGAAGCAGGCCTCAAGATATTGAGCTTTTAGCAAAACAATTTGTTTCTTGTTATAAGAAAACTCTTTCTCCAAAGGCTCTATTTAGATTAAAAAACTACCCCTGGCCAGGGAATGTAAGAGAGCTTCGGCATGTGATTGAACGAACTTGTGCCTTGTCCGCTTCGTTTGAGGAGATTTTCTTCGTATTAACGAAGGGAATCGTGCAAAAACTGCAAAAATTTTGGGTGTGGCGCGGAGTACATTGTTTGAAATGTTAAAGCGACATAAAATTTTTAGTTCAAAGAATCAACAAATACCGATATGATTTTCATGCATGAAGCTAAAAATTCTTTATATAGTTCCATCTACTGGAAGAGGTGGGGCAGAGACTTTTATATCTCATACTGCGTATTTGCATGATCCAGTTAAATTTGAAATTACATATGCTTTGTTAAGGCCAGGTCCTCTAGAGCATGAACTACAAAATACCAAGTGGCATGTTTTTGTTTATACAGAAAAATTTCGCTTAAGTCGGCCTTGGAGTATTTTTAAGATTATTAAATGGCTAAGAGTTTTAATTCGTGCTGAAAAGATACAGCTAGTGCATTCTACTATGGCTTATGGTGCTTTATTGGGTGCTATTGCTGCTTATTTAGAAAAAGTGCCTCATATTTGGTTCCAACATGGGCCAGTTTCTGGTTGGATGGATTTATTAGCTCAAATTTTACCTTGTCGTAAAATTTTAGTTAATTCACAACACACTTTGATGGCACAAGAAAAATTAAAAAATAAATATATTTTATTAAAATATTTTATCCCTGTACGACAAACAGTGGTGATTTATCTTGGAGTGAATTTCAAGCAGATTTATCCTTGGATACTAAATGATAAAAGCACTTTACTTATCAGAAATCAATGGGGTTTTAAAAAAGATGATTTTTTAGTAGGTGTATTGGCTAGATTAAATCCACAAAAAGGCATCAAACTTTTTATCGAAGCATTAGCTTTAGTTAATGAAAAAAACGTTTACGGCCTTATCTTCGGTGCAGAGCCTGATTCAATAAGTGGACAAGGTTTTAAGCGTCAGTTAGAAGAACAAGCTAGTCTACTAAATAGTCCAGTTAGATTTTTAGGCGAAGCTAAAGAGCTATGGCAGATTATGGTAGCTTTGGATGTGGTGGTTTGTTCGTCAATAACGCCAG
>JACQAU010000354.1 GCA_016194835.1 Deltaproteobacteria bacterium | reverse complement strand
GGATGCGAACTAAAAAATGTGACTCTGGTTTTTGACAAGGGAAACAATTCGAAAAATAACTTCAAATTAATTGATGATCAAGAAAATATGCACTATGTGGGTGGTTGACATTTTTGTGTAATTTTCTTAAATAGCAACTTTCAATGAATCACTTCATTTTTTTATGATAAATAATTGGTTATGTGTAAAATAGAAAAGAATAGTATGGAAAAAATAATTCTACAGTTTATTAAAAGTATGGGATGCTTGTTGTTTATTTTTTTATCGCGAATTTCGTTGCCAGTAGAAGTGTATTTCAGTCCAGGCCAAGATTGTGAAAATAAAATTATTACTGCTATTGATGGTTCTAAACAGGAAGTGGTTGTCGCTGTTTACGCTATTAATAATGCTCGCGTTGTCAATGCGCTTAAAGCTGCCCATGTCCGTGGCGTGAAAAATCAAAATTCTGACAGATAGGGTGCAAGCAGCCAGTAGATCAACACGTGTGATTGAGTTAATAAAGGCTGGTATTGATATTCGTGTTCACTCTAAACATAAGATAGAGCACAATAAGTTTGGAGTATTTGACAAAAAAATTGTAATTACAGGTTCTTTCAATTGGACCACACCTGCATCCGAATTTAATTCAGAAAACTGTGCTATCATGCCTGAATCGAATGCTGTTATGGCTTACAAGAGGCGCTTTGAAACCTTTTGGGACATGAACTCCGCAGCCAAGTCAAAGGCCGCTATTATCAACATTGAGACCGCTCTGGTGCGGAGAGTAGTAACTGGGCAATAATTGTATGCTGTAGGTATTTTCTATGTTTTTCACGACCTTCGTTTAAGGTCGCAAATTGCGACCTTAAAGATTCATGTTTCTTTTTGCTCAAGCCGCTAACACTTCGACTCGCAACTTAAACTTTGCCCGTTCGATCTGGTCCTGAAAAGCAAGTTTTACAAAAACCTCAACCGGGTGGCCTAATCGCTTTGCAAACTGTGCTGCTGTTTCAAGAGAAACAGAACGACGCGCTTTTTCGATGTCACAAAGCCGCGCTCGACTAATGCCAAGTTTATCCGCAAAGTCTGCCTGAGAAATTTGCAATGTTTCTCGTATAGCAACCAGGGCCAGCCCCAAAGTAAGTGGCTGGCCGAGAAGTTTTTCGAGAAATTTATCGTCCGAATAATCTTTCAATCGCTTGATAGTCATGATAGTTAACATCCTCCACAGTGACAAGAATGATCTCTTCTTTTTGGATACGGTAATACGCACGATATCCGTAGCTTAGGGAAATTGATCGAATTCCAGTTCCTTTTAGTTTTCCAGATAGACTATGGTCTCTATAGGTAGAAATTGCTTGTACTTCAAAAATTCCTTTTTTCTCAACTTCCATTTTCCACAGCATGAGAGTAGCCACAACCATCTTGGGAACACGAGTTAAGCTTTTTTGGCATCGCCTAGTCAGCTCAACACGATCCTTCTTTTCGTCTTTATTGTACCCCATATTGGGGAATGGTGTCAAGTAGCGATTCATTTTTTACCTCACAAATTCCTGTTTTTCATAACCAGACAATTTCTCCAACCCCACAAAATATCTATACTCCATCTACTGAATACCTATTCGTCTGCGGTTTACTGGTAATGTTGGAGTTATAATTTCACGAATCGCATCAAATACAATTTTAAATTGTTTATCATATTTTTTCTCAATAGCATCTATTCTTGTCGCTAAATCCTTGTTGTTATCAAGCATTTCTCTTAGCCTTACAAATGTTTTCATAATTGCAATGTTTACACTAATGGCTCGTTTGCTGTTTAACACACTTGATAACATTGCAACTCCTTCTTGCGTAAAAACTAATGGTAAATATCTGCGCCCACCAGGTCTGCTGTTTGAGGTCACAAATTGTGACCTCAAGTATTCGAATTCTTTTGCATCAAGTTTAAACATAAACTCATCTGGAAATCGTTCGGCATTGCGTTTTACAGCTTGATTTAAAACTTTGGTTTGTACGCCATAAAGTTCTGCTAAATCACTGTCTAGCATAACCCTGCAACCACGTATGAAAAAAATTCTCTTTTTTATATCTTGAATTGATAATTCCATATACTTTCCTTTCTTT
>JACQAU010000345.1 GCA_016194835.1 Deltaproteobacteria bacterium | reverse complement strand
CCTCTCTGTATTATCGAAGCCATGAAACTAATGAACGTGATTGAAAGTGAATATTCGGGTAAGATAGTTTCCGCTTTAATTGAAAATGGCCAACCAGTTGAATTCGAAGAACCTTTGTTTCTCATTGATATAGATAATAAAGGTTCATAACAGTATGAGTTCTGATTTGCTCTTTAAGAAAGTATTAATTGCTAACAGAGGTGAAATAGCTCTTCGAGTTATTAGGGCATGTAGAGAGCTTGGAATTGCAACAGTTGCAGTTTACTCGACTGCCGACGAAAATTCTCTACACGTAAAACTTGCTGACGAAGCTGTTTGTATTGGTCCACCACCATCTAAACTAAGTTATTTAAATGCTGCCAGCATTTTGTCTGCTGCTGATATAACAGGTGTGGATGCTATACATCCAGGTTATGGGTTTTTGTCTGAAAATCACGAATTTGCAAGACTTTGCAAAGAGTGCAATATCACTTTTATTGGTCCTTCGTCTGAAAATATACAAGCGCTAGGAGAAAAAACAAATGCCAGGCAAATTGCAAAAAAAGCCGGTGTTCCTTTGTTGCCCGGTACTGAAGCTGCAGTTCCAAATGTAGATATTGCTTTAGAACAAGCAAAAATTATTGGATATCCTATAATTTTAAAAGCCGTAGCAGGTGGTGGTGGGAGAGGGATTAACACTGTCTATCGACCAGAGCAGTTAAAGAGCTCATTTGATCGACTTTGTACTGAAGCAAAGGCTGCTTTTGGTAATCCTGCACTTTATATTGAAAAATACTGTGAACATCCCAGGCATGTTGAAATTCAGGTTATGTGCGATAAGCATGGAAATCGAATTTATTTAGGAGAACGAGATTGTACCATTCAGCGAAGACACCAAAAGATTTTAGAAGAAAGCCCTTCACCAATTGTTTCTGCTAAACTTAGGGAAAAAATGGGTCAAATAGCACTAAATCTTTGTAGTGCAGTTAATTATGAAAACGTAGGTACAGTAGAGTTTTTAGTGGATGAGCATAGGGCTTTTTATTTTATGGAAATGAACACTAGAATACAAGTTGAACATCCAGTTACAGAAATGGTCACCGGGGTGGATCTTGTAAAAGAACAAATCCGTATTGCAGCTGGTAAAACACTAACTATTAAGCAAGAAGATATTAAAATAAATTCACATGCTATTGAGTGTCGTATTTTAGCCGAAGATTCAGAGAGATTTACTCCATCTCCTGGAAAGATTTTAGCTTTTCATGTGCCTGGAGGATTTGGTGTGAGAGTTGATTCTTTTGTTTATGATCAATATCAAGTAGTTCCTTTTTATGATTCGTTAATTGCAAAACTAATTGCACATGCTCCAACCAGGGATGAGGCAATATCCAAAATGCGTCAAGCTCTTGACGAATTTGTGGTGGAAGGCATTAAAACCAGTATTCCATTTCACAAGAAAATTATTAAAAGCCAGAAGTTTAGAGAAGGCGAGTTTGATACTCATTTTTTGGATGAGTTTATGCCAAAGTATGAATAGTTTTGAATAGTTTAACCGGTTTAATATTAATGAAATATGTAGTAGTATTAATGAGATGAGTGCAGATAAAGATACAAGCCAGTCTATCGACGCTGAGGATCAGACACCAGTTGATGCCGGGGAGGACTTGCTCAATAAAACAAGAACTAAAATAACCACTCAAATCACCAGTGATAACCAAGGTGACTCTGAGCTTGTGCAAGAAGCAGAGCTGTTTATAACTGCAGAGACTGTTGATGATAATTTGCATTCAGCAAAAATACTTATTCAAGAAGGTATTTTAGAAGAAGCAAAAAAAATTCTGAGAAAAATCATACGCTTTGATTGCCACAACGTGACTGCCAAGCAGCTTTTAGAAGAATTAGAAGCACAAGAAATAAAAAACATATTACAAGTGGAGTCTATTAAGAAAACAACTCCAGCAGAATTCAGCGCTAAAGATTACAATACACTCGAAGTAATCAAATTTTTAGATTCTGATTTAAAATTGGGTATTTTTTCAGAGTACATGCTAAGTGGTGAAGTTTATCAAGAATTTGTTCAAAAACTGAATAAAGAATTATCTGGATTAAGTGTTAAAGACAGACTCGACATTGGTATTGCTTTTTTAGAAATGGGACTTTACGATATTGCTGCTAATCAATTTCAAATAGCAAAGCGAAGTGAGGAGTGCAGAATAGTAGCTACAAGTTTGCTAGCTTATGCTTTTATTAAGGCAGAGAAATCATTCGAAGCTACCCAGCAACTTGAACCAGTACTGGGAGATCATGAAATTGATATCAAAGATAAAATAAATTTAATGTATTTAATGGCCAGGGCTTGTGAAGAAATGCAAAAACTTGATAATGCTTATAGTTGGTATGAGCAGGTTAGTAAAATAGATAGTTATTATCGGGACGTCTCTCATAGAATGAAACAATTGCAAAAGACATTTTTATAAATGTGGAAAAGACCTATTTTATTATTTTTATTATTGACTTTATTTTTTGTTGTAGGTGCGGTTTTATTTATTCAAAGCGTTTATTTTTCTAAATTTATCAAACAAGTAGCTATGAAGTATGTGCCCCAAGAATTAGGCATGCAATTTGATTTTGATAATTTATCCATTGAGCTTTTTCCGCCTGGTATTTCATTTGTAAAACCAAAGCTTTCACTTAAAAAAGAAAATGCTTTGCAATTACCTGAAAATGCAACTATTTCAGCAGAAAAAGTAGTACTCAGTTTTCTTCCGTTACAAATGGTGTCTGGTAATATTCGTATTCATAAAGTTATTATTGAAAGGGGAAATCTACAGTTTCCTTTTGAGGTTGGTTTCTTTTCTAAAAAGAAGACAAAAAAAAGTCGTCCATTTAAATTTACTTGGGAAGAACTGGTACAAATAAGAGCAGATTCTGTTCATTTAAAGGATTCTGAATTAAAATTCGTATTTAATGAAGTGGGGTTAGATCTGAATTTTTTTGCACACTCTGTTGTGCTACAAAAACGGAAGGGGGACGCAGGAGATGGATATCAAGCGTTAATTGATTTACAAAACATCAGAGGCATTCTGCCACAAAAATCTAAAATACCATTTCATTTGGAAAAATTAAATGCGAACTTAACATTAAATTCATATGGTTTTTTGCTCGAATCACTGCAAGCTGCAGAAAAAAGTATACAATTAGAAGCAAAAGGACAAATTCGTGGAGATCTGTTTAGTAGCAAGGATTGGCTAGCAGACATTAAAATTAATACTTTAGGACAACTGAGTGACTTTTTTACTGTAATTAATTATCAAAAGAACCAGGTGCTTTTGGGAAAAGCTAAATTCGATGGGCAATTTAAAGGCAATCTTTTACACATTATGGACTCTTTGAGACTTGAAGGAGTGTTACAAGTTGTTGGAGCTTCCTATCAAAAATGGTCTGCAGATGAGCTTAAGCTCAATGGGAGTTGGAGTTTATTTCCTCATGGTAATGAATTACACATTTTAAAAGGGCAAATTGAATCAAAAGAATTAAAACGAGAAGGCGAGTCACAGGCAGGATGGGGTGGCAAAATAGAACTTGGTGAGTTTAGAGTAAATTTAGCTGAGACAACTGAAATTCCCTTGCCATTGAAACTAAAACGGGCTGATCTTCATTGGCTTGTTGGGAGTGATTTTAAATCTATTTATCCTTTCAATTTTAGAGCCAGTGGACCTGTGCATCTTATTTACAAGACTAATAAAAAAGAAAATGAGGCATGGACTCTACAATCTAAAATTAAGTTGAAATTAGATGAATTTCAACTGGATAACCAGGATTATGGAAAAAAGAAGTTATTAAAGAGAATTTTAAATATTCAAGATGTTATTTTGGTCGGTGATATTCAAATTAACTCTCAGGGTATTCAAGTAAAGGATTTATCACTAGATTTACCAAAGACGCATTTTCAGTTAGGCGGTGGCTTTAATTTTACTTCTGGTTTTGATTTGACGGCTGTTGGAAATGTGCATTTGCAAGATGTTAAGCATATTGCTGAAATTGAAATTTTTGGAGACGGAAAGCTAAAAACGCATGTTATTGGTCCGCTCTCAGGAGTGGCTATTCATTTTGAACACGAACTCACAGATGCGCGTTATTTGAATTTAAATTTTGGCAATATAAATGGAAAAATTATATACGATATTGGAAAATCAGAACTTAAAATTTCACAAGTTGAAGCTACAAAGGGAGCCACAGTTTATTCTGTTGATGGTAGAGTTGATTTTAAGGCAGATAAAGTAGACATTAAAACAAAAATACAAAAAGGAACTGTGCAAGATTTAGTTGTAGTTTTTGAAGATTTAACAAAACTAGTGTCTTGGTTCCCAAAAAAATTAATTGGAAAGCTAAAAGGATCAGCTGATATATATGGTGGACTTGATTTATCTCAATTAGAAGTTCTATCACAGATAGAAGGTGAACAATGGGAATATGCTGGAGAGAAATTTAAAACTGTTTTTTTAACTGGTGGTTTTGATAAAGGTACATATTACATTAAGCGAGTTCAAGCCATTAAACATCATAGTCTGATTAGTGGATCTATTTCAATTGATTCAGAAAAATATTTAAAATGGGGTTTTAATAGTTCTTCGATTGATTTAAATGAATGGGACCACATAGCCAGACTTGATATTCCATTAAGGGGAAGAGTAGAACTTTTTACTTTTGGAGAAGGAGTTTTAGGTCTAGTTCAGTCGACAACAAAATTTTCGTTTCCCGAGATCTATTTAAGAGGATCAAAACTACCACCTTGTTTTTTTGAGTTGAGTCATTTTGGAAATGCAATTCATATTCTAGCCAGACTTTTTGAGAATCAAGGTCAGCTTGAAGTAAATTACAACACAAGAGAAGGAGTGTATTCTTCTTTGAAGGGAACGCTCAGAGAATTTGATTTTACGCCTTTTTTGTTTTTTTTAAATCCAAAACTTATTCAAGATTCTTCGTTAGTTTCTACGGTGTCTGGCAGATTGGATATTAATTTTAAGACTTCTGAATGGGAAAAAATTAGAGGAAAAATAGAATTATTTGAATATAACTTAAAAAAAACAGATTTTTATTTAAAATTAAAGGAACCCGTTTCGGTTAAAATCGAAAACGGAAGTTTTTCACAGGCTGATATTTCTTTAGTTGGAAAAGAAAGCAAAGCGGTTTTGTCATTGAAAGCAACAGATGGCGTATTAGAAGGAAGTCTTTTGGGTAGTTGTGATTTGATGCTCTTAGAGTTCTTTACCCCACTTGCTGTACAAACAAAGGGTCAAGCTTTGTTTGATCTTATTTTATCTGGAGCTTTAACAAATCCTCAGTTTTTTGGAAAAATAGAATTTTCTCAGGCTGGATTTAAAATTCCTGCTTTGGATTCTCCTCTTGAAAATATTACTGGACAAGTTCAGTTTAAACAAAATAAGATTTTATTTAAAGAAGTTCAAGCTGATTTGGCTCAGGGGAGGGTAGGGCTTGATGGAGAAATTCAATTATTTTTAAATAAATTTCCCGAACTTTCTTTAGTTGTTGTTTTGCAGGGATCACGCCTGAAAATTTATCCATTTCAATATGTAAAAACGCAAGGTAAAATACAAATTACAGGAACT
>JACQAU010000344.1 GCA_016194835.1 Deltaproteobacteria bacterium | reverse complement strand
TATTGCACTTGTTGCTTTTATTGTTTGGGGGCATCATCTGTTTGTAAGTGGACAATCAGAACTTGCAAATTTTATTTTTTCTCTTCTTACCATGTCTGTAGCTGTACCAACTGGAGTAAAGGTTTTTAGTTGGTTAGCGACAATGTACAAGGGGTCAATTCATTTTAATGCTCCATTTTTATATGTGCTTGGATTTTTAGAACTCTTTTCGATAGGTGGATTGACGGGTATATTTTTAGCTACCTTGGCTTTGGATGTGCATTTAACAGATACATATTTTGTAGTGGCACATTTTCATTTCGTTATGGTAGGTGGGGCAATTATGGGTTTTTTTGCAGGGTTGCACTATTGGTATCCAAAAATATGTGGGAAAATGTATTCTGAAAAATCAGCTCTTATTGCGTTTATTTTAATTATTATTGGCTTCAATGTTACTTTTTTCCCACAATTTATTTTAGGTTCTCAAGGGATGCCTAGAAGGTATTGGACTTATTTGCCAGAGTTTACATTGCTCAATCAAATTTCAACTGTTGGGTCATGGATGTTGGGTATAGGTTTTGTTTATGTTGTTTATTATTTACTTAGAGATTTAAAGAAAGGAGAAAAAGCTACTGCGAATCCTTGGCGTGCTTTGACGTTGGAGTGGCAAACTACGTCACCACCACCGACTGAAAATTTTGTAAAAACGCCAGTGGTTACGGAGTGGCCCTATGAGTATCGTGAGTAGTAAAGGATAATACATTATGGCAGAGACGCAAGTTTTAGCGAAGCAGAAGCAGCAACATCATCACGCACATCATTTCATGAGTGCTGAAGCGGAATTTGAAGCTTCAAAACAGGGAATGTGGGTTTTTTTAGTGACTGAAGTGCTCATGTTTGGAGGGTTGTTTACTGCTTATGCAGTGTTTCGTGGGCTTTATCCAGACATGTTTTATGAAGCTCATAAATTTTTGAATGTTAAATTGGGGTGTTTAAACACTGTGATTTTGATTACAAGCAGCCTCACTATGGTATTAGCTGTAAGTGCTTCTCAGAGAGGGGAAAAAAATAAAACAGCTTGGTTTTTAGCGTGCACACTTATTTTAGCGGCTGGATTTTTGACTGTAAAATATATTGAATATTCTGCAAAATTTCACCACGGTCTATTGCCTGCAGGTTTTTTTCATAATGAAACAATAAAACATGTGAAAGCACCTTTGTTTTTTTCGCTTTATTTTATAATGACGGGATTGCATGGATTGCATGTTTTGATAGGAATGGGATTAATTTTGTGGATTTTTACTAGAGCTTTAAAGGGTCAGTTTAGTTCTGGTTATTATACGCCAGTAGAGCTTGTAGGCTTTTATTGGCATTTTGTGGATTTAGTTTGGATTTATCTTTTTCCACTTCTTTATTTAGTAGGATGAGGAACACGTTATGAATAAAGAACATGTGTCTGATAGGCATTATGATAAGCATTATATTTTATCAACCAAGAATGCATGCCTGGTCGGTGTGAGTTTATTGATTTTAACTGCAATAACAGTTTTAGTAGCAGGAATTAACTTAGGAAGATTGAATTTTATCATAGCTTTTCTAATTGCAACGATTAAGGGAACGTTGGTGGCATTATTTTTTATGAACCTAAAACATGACCGAAAAGAAAATGCGGTTATTTTTTTGACTTCCTTTGTGTTTTTAGCGATTTTTATTGTGTTAACTGTGTCTGACTTATTTTTCCGTGGAGATGTGTATGTCAAAGGTCAATTGGGTTTTGCGCAAGCTGAGTTGACTTCTGGCGCCATTAAGCAGCCCTGGATTTCTACGCCTGAACTTATTACAAAAGGAAAAGCAGCGTTTTCTATACAATGTGTTGCGTGTCATGGAGCAGAAGGCAAGGGCAATGGTCCCGCTTCTCTAGCTCTTAAACCTCCACCAAGAAATTTTACATCTCAAGAAAATTGGAAATTAGGCAGAAAACCCTCCCAAGTATTTAAAACCATCAGGGATGGCATTCCAGATTCGGCAATGAGTTCTTTTAGTACACTCCCGGCAGATGACAGGTGGGCACTTGTGCATTATGTTTTGTCTTTGGGTCCAAAACCTACAGAGGACACTAATGAGGATCTCGCAAAAATAGGAATTGATCCCAGCAAACAAACTGCCGGAAGTGATCAGACTCCAAGTATTACTATCGATTTTGCAATGCAGAGAATGATAGAAGAAGCTGAAAATAAGAGGTAACGAGACAGTAACAGTAACAGAAAACAGTCCTGTAAACTGCATTTTATGTTTATTCAATCTTTAGATCAATCATTGTGCCTTTTTTAAACCTACTGCCCTTACGTTGTATTAAGGCTGCCATTTGATAAGCATGTTCTCCCATCCATCTAAGTGCAGTTTTTGAGATATGTAGAAAATTTTTAATATTTAAAAAGGATTGTGTAAAATTTGATAATTTTGTTGTTTCTGTATTATTTTTTTCTTGGGTCTCTTTTTTAAGTTGTAACTCAAAGATGTTGTCAGTTTTTATTGGATCTTGTTGTTTGTCTTCATGTTTAGGGTCTTTTTTGTTTTGTTGTTCTTGTGTCTGTTCTTTTTCAATCCTAAGTTCAGAAGTGGAAATCGGCTGAATAAATTTAGTAAGCGCAGAGCCAGTCTTAGATAGCATGTGTCAAACCTGACAGCCTTTCTGACCGAGATATTTATTGCGCCTAGTTATATTATCGGTGCGGTGCGCTAAAACTTGAGTTAAAACACCGTCTACTATGTATTTCTGATTGACCAGGCTATGAACTAGATGCTATTCGTTTGAGTCTTCAGCTATATGGCAGATATTTTTGCGAAGTGTCACAGTTATGAAGATGTCAAAAGGTTACAGTCTTTAGGCTTGTATCCTTTTTTTAGACCAATAGAGAAGACTAGTGGCTCTTGTGTTACGGCACACGGAAAGCTTTGCGTGATGATAGGCTCCAATAATTATTTAGGGCTCACACATCACCCAAGAGTAAAAGAAGCAGCTAAACGAGCTTTGGATCATTTTGGTACTGGTTGTACAGGATCCAGATTTCTGAATGGAAATCTGGTATTACATGAGGAACTTGAGCATAATCTTGCCAGGTTTTTAAAGAAAGAAAGTTGCCTAGTGTTCAGCACAGGTTTCTTGGCAAACCAGGGCACACTATCCACTCTAGTGGGTAGAGCAGATGTACTTTATTGTGATCGCGAAAACCATGCTTCTATTATCGAAGGAACTCGCATTGCTTTAGGTGACACTATAAAATTTCGTCACAACGACATGAAGGATTTAGAAAGAGTACTTGAGCAAACAAGACATAAATACGAAGGTGCTCTGATTGTAGCTGATGGTGTGTTTTCTATGTCTGGGGATATTTTAAATCTCCCCAAGGTGATTGAATTAGCAAAAAAATATACAAGTCGAGTTTATGTAGATGATGCCCACTCTCTTGGTGTTCTAGGTCCCATGGGACAAGGAACTGAGGCTCATTTTAATCATCTGAGCCAGGCTGATGTGGTTATGGGGACTTTTTCGAAATCTTTTGCTTCGATTGGTGGATTTGTAGCCGGACCTGCTCATGTGATTAATTATGTGAAACACAAATGCAGGCCTTTTATTTTTAGTGCGGCTATGCCACCGGCAGCAGCAGCAACTGTCTTAGAGTGTTTAAAAATTGTTCAAGAAGAACCAGAGCATTTACGAAATTTATGGACAAATGTCCGCAAAATGAGAAAAGAGTTAAATTTGATTGGCTATAATACTTTAAACAGCCGAACTCCTATTGTTCCACTTTTTATAGGTGATGATTTAACTGCGTTTTCGTTTACACAAAAGCTTTATGAACGGGGAGTATTTGCAACTCCCGTTGCAAAACCTGCTGTTCCCGAAGGATTTGCTCTTATACGCACTAGTTATATGGCAACGCATACTCAAAGGGATCTTGACTATGTGCTCGAAGTTTTAGAAAGTTTAGGCAAACAGTATGGACTTTTAGGGCAAGTGGTGCACCCTAATTTTGAACCCGCCCATTTAAGGAAGGAATCTTATGTATCAGCTCAAGCGCGTTGAAACTCAAAAGGATTGGGACGATTTTATAGATCTCCCATGGATGATTTATCTGGACTACCCACACTGGGTACCTCCTTTGAAGGTGGCCATCAAAGACATGTTGAATGTTAGGAAAAATCCGTTTTTTAAACATGCTGTGATATTTCCACTTTTGGCTTACAAGGGTGATGAATGTGTTGGTCGCATTATGGGCATTATTGATGATAACCACAATAATTTTCATAAAGAAAAAACAGCTTTTTTTGGATTTTTTGAATGTATTGATGACCAAGCATTGGCGAATTTGTTTTTAGATGAGATTGCAAAATGGGCTGCAACCAAAGGCATGAACTTGCTTCGTGGTCCTATGAATTTGAGTACAAACCATGAATGTGGTCTATTAATCGAAGGGTTTGAGGACTCTCCTACTGTTAATAATGTTTATAACCCTCCATATTATGCAAAATTAATAGAACAGTGGGGATTTAAAAAAGCTAAAGATTTGTACGCTTATATCATCGACGGCAGAAGTCCAAGTTTTTCTAAGGTTCTATTAGCACAAGCAGAGAGATTAAAAAAATCTAGCTCTGTGACTTTTCGTACAATAGATATGAAGAATTTTGACAAAGAAGTCGAAATGATCCATGAAATTTATAACCAGGCTTGGGAAGAAAATTGGGGTTTTGTTCCACTTTCAAAGGAAGAATTTAAACACATGGCTAAGGACATGAAGGCTATTATAGATCCGGAACTATTATTGGTTGCCGAAGTGAAAGGAAACCCGGTTGGATTTACTTTAACGATCCCTGATGTTAACCAAATTTTCAAAAAAATAAAAAATGGCAAACTTTTTCCGCTTGGATTTTTTAAACTTCTTTGGAATCTAAAAGGTCCTGGAAAAAGAAGTGCTATGAATCGTTGTAGAATTTTAACCTTAGGGATTAAAAAAGAATTTCGTCCACTTGGTATTGGACCTCTGCTTTACGCAGAGCTTTTAAAACGCGGACCTGCATTGGGTTATCCTGTGGGAGAAGCTTCGTGGATTTTAGAGGATAATGAACCCATGAACCGTGCACTTGTGCATATGGGAGCGCAGAAAACAAAAGTTTATCGCCTGTATGATAAAGCGATAAATACTCCTGTTTCATAGACGTGATTAGTTATTTTTTAGCTCCACAGTGATTTTGTTTATAACCCCATAATGTGGGCGCCGCTATCGACATAAAAAATTGAGCCTGTGATGTGTTTAGAGGCGTCGCTTAAAAGAAACGACCCCATTTCGCCTACATCTTCAGCAGTGATATTTTCTTTGAGTGGAGTTTTTTCTGCAGCCTGACTTAAGAGACCTCTAAAATTTTTAATCCCCGCAGCAGCTAGTGTTTTTACAGGGCCAGAGGATATTGCATTAATCCTGATTTTTTTTGCTCCTAAATCATAAGCCAAGTATCTTACAGATGATTCGAGTGCTGCTTTTGCAACTCCCATAACATTGTAGCCTGGGATAACTTTTTCTCCTCCATAATAAGAAAGTGTTAAAATCGCTCCGCCATTTTGCATTAGTGGTTCAGCAAACTTTGAAAGTGCTACTAGCGAATATACGCTGATATCAAGCGCAGTTTTGAAGCCTTCACGTGAGGTTTGGATAAAATGGCCCTCTAAATCTTCTCTATTAGCATAGGCAACCGAGTGTACTAAAATATCTAGGTTTCCCCATACGGCCTTTATTTTGTCAAAGACAGTCTGGATTTGTGAGTCATCACATACATTACAGGGTTCTATTATGGGTGATTTTACGCTTTCTGCCAAAGGACGCACGCGGCGTTCAAGCGCTTCGCCCAGGTAAGTAAAAGCCAGCTCAACGCCAGCACGATGTAACTTTTGTGCAATTGCCCAAGCCAGACTTCTTTCGTTAGCCACGCCTACAACGAGTGCTTTTTTTTTATCTTCCATATGTTTTTTTAATCGCTTAAAAATGAAGACAAAGCAACTTTAAATTCACATGCTTATCTCAAAAGCACATGTGAGATGGTTTTAGGTAATTATTACTATAGACAGGTGATAGAAATGCGCTCTTGGGTTGACAAGATATATTTATATCTATATTATAAAAATAGGTCCAATTTTTATGTCTTATATACGCTTTTTTGACCCGCCTTTTAAACGTTCTTATTTTTTGTTTGGTCCCAGAGGAACTGGGAAATCAAGCTTTATTGATGGTCGATACCAAAACAACGTATTAAAAATTGATTTACTAAAAGACCGTGATTTTAGGAAATTCTCATCTGATCCTGATTATTTATTAGAAATTTTGGATGCCAACCCGGACATTGAGCAGGTTATAATTGACGAGGTACAAAAATCACCCTCGCTGCTTTCGACTATTCACCATGCAATGGAGCAAAAGAAATGGAAACAAATCCAGTTTATATTGACTGGCTCCAGTTCTAGAAAACTAAAATCCAAGGGAGTGGATCTTTTAGCGGGCCGTGCCTTGATCAAGAATTTGCATCCATTTATGGCTGCTGAGCTTGGCAGTGACTTTAGTTTATCTAAGGCGCTTGAGTCAGGAATGCTTCCAATCGTTTGGAGTTCACAAAATCCAAATGAGACATTAGAAAGTTATATAGGAGTATATCTTCGTGAAGAGGTAAAACAAGAAGCTTTAGTGCGAGATTTAGCTGCATTTTCGAGATTTCTTGAGGCAATGAGTTTTTCTCACGCACAGGTATTGAATCTAAGCAATGTTACAAGTGATTGTGGAGTGAAGAGACCTACAGCAACAGGCTATCTTGAAATTTTAGAAGATCTTCTTCTTGGAATGCAAATTTCACCTTTTAAAAAATCAAATCGCAAAGAAGTTATAGAACACGGAAAATTTTATTACTTTGATGTTGGAGTATTTCGATCTCTTCGTCCCGCTGGTCCTCTTGATGAACCAGAAAAGATTGCTGGAGCGGCTCTAGAAGGATTTGTTTTGCAACACCTGAAGGCTTGGACAGCCTATCGTGAGGAAGGGGACTCTATTTATTTTTGGCGAACACGCGCTTGTAATGAGGTTGATTTTATTATCTATGGCAAATCCGAATTTTATGCGATCGAAGTCAAAGGTTCTTCAAAAATTAGGACAGGAGATTTGAGTGGTTTAAATTCTTTTGGAGAGGATTATCCGCAAGCCAAACGAGTTTGCCTATATCTAGGCAAAGATAGATTTTTAAAAAATGGCATTCTTTGCTACAATTTAGAAGAATTTATAACACGATTGAAACCTACCTTGTCTCTTTGTGATGTTTTGCGTTTTTAATTTCTTCGCTATTAATAGTTTTGAGAAATGTCTTTTGGTTTTTCAGCCTTATGAAAATCAAAAGCAGCATCAATGAT
>JACQAU010000350.1 GCA_016194835.1 Deltaproteobacteria bacterium | reverse complement strand
GTTAGCAAGTGGGTATGTCATACCATTAGGGCAATATATTACAACTCAGTACTATCCAAAAAATATTAAAAATATAAAACTAATTGATCGTGTAAACGGGTTTCCGAGAATTGATTTAATGGAGATTCTACGGTGAATCTAAATATTACTTTTTTGATCCAAAAAATATCACTTAAAACTTATTTAATCGGTTTTATTGTTTCTTTATCTTTGTTTATATTTATTTTATTTACACACAATAAGACATCAGTTTCACAAAATGTTCAAAATCAGATCTCACTTTGGGAAGAAGATCTCGCTTTGGCTATTGTAGATAATAATCAAAATTTTTTTGAAAAATTTTCAAAAAATTTACATGCTACTGTTCAATACATAGAGGTCTATAACTTACAGAAAGTAGTCTATAGTTACCCTGTTGATAGCGAAATGTTTACTTGCCTGTTTCCATTAAAAACTCCAATTAGTCGATATGGAGCACAGACCGGAGAAATAAAAACTTGTTTATATTCTGGTTATATTATTAAGGCCACACTGTTTTCACCTTTTTTGCTGTTTTACTTGGTGCTCTGTGCTTGTTTAACAATGTTGTTATTATCAGAAAGATTAGAGAAGCAAAAAGCTTTAGAGCAAATAAAAAACACACAAGCTTTGTGCGAGTTAGCCTCACAAGTTTCCCATGATATTCGGTCACCGCTAGCAGCGCTTAATTTAGTTCTAAAGGATCTTCACCACTTGCCTGAGAATACTCGTATTCTTTTAAGAAGCGCTGTGCAGCGGATACAAGATATTGCCAACGATTTGCTTAATAAGCATAAAAAAACAAAACCATTAAATACAAACACATCGAATGATAATACGAGACTAGTACACGATGTTTCGTGGCTGCCAGGCATTATAGAAAGCAGTGTGTCTGAAAAAAGATTAAGCCTTAAATCACAAGATGGAATGATCATTGAAACGCGGCTCAGTCTCGCTTCTTATAGCTCTTTTTCTAAAATAAATCAAATGGAATTAAAGCGTATATTAAGTAATATTTTGAACAATAGCATTGATGCCATGAAAAATAACGGAAAAGTATTTGTCTCTTTAAGTAATAATGAGAGTTTTAATTTAATTTCTATAGAAGATACGGGTAAAGGGATTCCTGAAGAAATTCTAAAAAAACTTGGAACAAGGGGTTTCTCATATGGCAAATCAAATGGTAATGGACTGGGACTCCATCATGCTAAATCTGTCATAGAACAATTAGGGGGTAAATTTGAAATACAATCAAAACTCAATCACGGAACAGAAATTACAATTTGTATTCCCAAAACAGAATTACCAAAGTGGTTTGTATCAAAACTTATAATACCCGAAAGTGCAAGCATTATAATTTTAGATGACGACCCAAGTATACATCAAATTTGGAAAAACCGTATTGAGGTTTTAAATCATGAAAATAAAAATATAGAAATTTTAGATTTTTATAATACGGATACATTTTTGTTGTGGATAGAAAAACATCACAATATTATGGGTTTCTTTTTAATAGATTATGAAATATTTGGTAGCCCAAGTAATGGTTTTGATGTGATCAATAAGTTGAATTTAAAAGATAAAGCAGTTTTAGTTACCAGTAGATACGAGGAGCCACTTCTGATTGAACAATGTGAAGCAGCAGATGTAAAACTTCTTCCTAAAAATTTAGCGCCGCTAGTCCAAATTGAAATTGCAAAGGGAAAAACTATATGGCCCCAAAGGCACTTCGACGATACTTCGAGGCCATAGTGGCCGAGAAGACCAGTTGTCCAGAGGACAATCAAAACCAGGAAGGAGAATGGGTATTAGTCTACAGTAACAGAAAACAGATTTCAGTACTGTTTTCTCTTAATCAGTCAGCGTTGACTGGGCTATCTTTCTTTTAAAGAATTCAGGCTGCTTTTTTAAAAAGTTTTTTATTCTGTTGTTCTTGTATTTTCTCCCATTTTTCTGCAAAAGGACTGCATTTAATATTCTTGTAAAAATAATCACGCTCTTGCTGCCAAGTCATATGCTTGGTTTCCATATAAATTTTCTTTTGGATTGCATGTTTCATTGCAACACAGCTAAAATTTTTTTTCTTATTCATCAAATAAAACCTCCTTTGGAGAAACAATCTGAAGAATTCCATAGCCACTGTAAAAATTGACCTGATTAAATGATTTGATTTTATCGAAACGAACAATATGTCTAAAGTTCCAAGAAACAATTGCATCTACACGTGCAATAGTTGCATAGGCAACATGGATAGCATCGTTTCTAGACTTATTACTTAGAATCTTGGCCTTTAGATATGCATCACGCAACTCCGCAACCATAGCAGTTGCTGTAAGAATTTCGATCATTTCATTTGGAATTGTACTCAAAATATTTTGAACTTCTATAGGTGTTCTTATAAGTTCTTCAAAAACAGCATCACTCAGGACAAAAATTACTTTTCCTTTCTTGGCAGCATTTACAAGACGGTTTGAGTCCTTACAGAATTCATCATCTAGGCATCCACCAAAGACTGAGGTATCAATATAAAGCCGTGCTAGTTTCATTATTCAATTCCTTTATTCTTCTTTTATCACTCATTAAATAAAAGATGCAACGGCTTTCGTAGGTTGTCCAGAGGACAACTGAAAACAGGAAGGAGAATATATATTGATTTACTGTAACAGTAACGGTAACCGTGACAGTAACGGTAACTGGAAACAGATTTCAGTACTGTTTTCTACGCTTATTCCTTAGTCTATGCTGTATCTAATACACTTAAATTCGCCTGTTATGTCGAAGGCTCTATCTAGGCCAGCTACATTTTGCTTTAAATTTTTACACACAAATTTGCCTTTAACAGTTCGTTTGTCGATCAGTTCATCGCTCCAGGTTAAATCAAAATGACAATTGGATGGAGGAAAATTATCTATTTTTATATCTAAACTATCTGCCAGCTCATACCATGTGTCACCACTGGTTTTGAATGTTACAGAACCTGTTGGATTAAGTACATCCTCGCTTACTGTTATGTCATGAGAATTTTTGTTTGCAAGCTTACTAAGCTGCATTTTTGCACCAGTGGCTGTCTGTGCTCCCCATATGTAAAAATTTAGTTCTGGTTGCTTGTCAATTGGTGAACTGTGAGTATAAGAGCATAAAAGTGAATTATTTGATCGCATCTCAGTTGTTTTGCCATCTACTGTGAATTTGACCATGGTTAAAGACTTAACCTGTCCTTTGTTGTCGTATTCGATGCCATCTGTGTCACCAGGTATATTTGGGTTCTCTTTTGTTTCTGGTTTGTTTTCACGAGGTAAAGGGTTATTTTTTGCTTCTTTGTTAATTTTTTTCAACTCTTCTTCGATCATTAATTTTGCAAGCGCATCTATAATTCTTTTATTTAGTTCTTGTATTCTGACTTGAGCTTGTTCCGGAGTTACTTTAGTTGCAGTGACTTTTACAACTTGACCTGCCTTGTTTTTTACATTGATTGCCATTTGTGTTTTATTGTTTTGTAATTCGACATTTCCTTTTTCAGCTTCAATGTTGGTTTGACCAATGAACTTGGTTAGGTAAAATGCATTTGATTCTTCAATAATTTTCCATTTATCAGGCATAAGTTCTCCGATGTTTTCGGGATTAACTATGACCGTGCTGTCTGCTTTTACTTCTAATACGAGAGGTTGTTGGCTATCCGTTTTTTTAGCTTCTTCGTCAGAGACGCTCCAAAAGCCCTGAAAATCAGCTAACGTAGTTTTTACTTCTGAATCTTGTTTTTTTACTCCACAAGAGCTTAGCACCAGTGAAAGAACAAAAAGGCCACCAAACGCATGATATAACCATTATTTTTTCGACATAACATTTCTCCTTTTTAAAAACGCTTTATTGACACCGTAACGCCTGGTGTCAAGACGTGCAAATTTATTATATATAATCTTTTTAGTCAGGTAGTATAAAGCCAAATAAATTGATCTTTAATATTAGATGGTTAACTAATTTCATCCTGTGTACCGGCTTGATTCTAGTTTGCCAGAATCTGGTAAAGTAACAGTTCGGGTTGCGGTTTCACTGGACTGTAACTGTAACTGTAACTGTAACTGAAACTGTAAGCTTTCCCGCTTGTGCTTTTAAGAAAGCCCAAGTATAACCATTGCCAATATGGCATTAGAACATAAAATACGCATTAAATTAAAGGCATTTGATCATGGAGTTTTAGACCAGTCGGTTTGGGAAATTGTCAGTACAGCTAAAAGGACAGGAGCAGCAGTGCGAGGACCAATCCCTTTGCCCACAATTATTAATAAGTATTGCGTTTTAAGATCTCCTCATGTAGATAAGAAATCACGTGAACAGTTTGAAATAAGAACGCATAAACGGCTATTAGATATTATTGAACCCACTCAGCAAACAGTGGATTCGTTAATGAAGTTGGATTTGTCTGCTGGAGTGGATGTAGAAATAAAATCTTAAGTAGTTTTTTTGTCCGGATGACAAAGAACGAGCAGTTATAAGGTTAGTAGTTTTTTTGTCCGGATGACAAAGAAACGAAAAGTTAAGGTTAGTAGTTTTTTTGTCTGGATGACAAAGAAACGAAAAGTTAAGGTTAGTAGTTTTTTTGTCCGGATGACAAAGAACAAGCAGTTATAAGGTTAGTAGTTTTTTT
>JACQAU010000327.1 GCA_016194835.1 Deltaproteobacteria bacterium | reverse complement strand
TATTTTTGTCAAATAATTAAATTTCATCATATTTTTCTTATGTTATTTTTCTAAAGGCTGAAGCATTGTAGCCACATCATGCCAACATTTCTTGTCTTTTTTAAATATAGCCCACAAAAGCCCTAAACCACAAAACCAAAAACTCAAATTAAAGAAAAAAGCTCTCAAAAAAATTTGACCTGGCTTTCCTGCTAATTTTAGACCAAAAAAATGCTTTCCCAAACTGGTTCCCAAGGCTACCTCTTGCACTGTAATAAAAGTCCAATTTAAAAGTGCAATAAAAAATAAAAAAAGAATTAATATAGTTGGTGTAGTGGTTAATACATTTAAATCAAAACCATGTCTCAACAGAATATAACTTATGACCATTGTACTTATTAAAATATTAATTGTACTGTCTAAAATATAAGCAAAGACTCTTTTGATTAAATAAAAAAAACCAAATGGATATATTTTTAGGTCAACTTTTTGTGTTTGTATTGGTTGTGTAATTGGCTGAGGTGGCTTTTTTGTGACCACAGGGAGCACAAAACGAGGAGGCGGTTTTGGAAACGTTTTCTGAGCTGGAGTATATGGTAACCCCTCCGAGAAAGGATGAAAACCTAAACCATTATTGATAGGTTTAAATTGAATTTCCTGAGCATTGACGCGACGCACTCTGGCGTTCTCTTCCATATATATTTACCATCGCCTTTTTTTTTAAATGGTGTCAAGAGTGAAACTAAGGTATTTATAGATTTAGAGCTTACATAAGGAGTTTTATGACTACTGTTAACGACTTACTTAAAGCAAAAGAACAAAGAGTTTATTCGATTTTACCTCAAACCACTTTGTTGCAAGTAGTAAAAACATTAGGACAATACAAGGTCGGCGCTCTGCTGGTAGTTGACCCGCAAGGCAAACTGATTGGCATCGTTAGTGAACGAGACATAGTGCGAAAAGCGCAGGATGGTTTTTCAACTATTGAAAAAATAACTGCTTCTGAAATTATGACTAAGGATATTGTAGTAGGAGTTGCAACTGATGATATGTCATATGTTATGAATATAATGACTAAAAATAAGATTAGACACCTCCCAATTATGGATGGCAGCAAAATCATAGGTGTTATCACAATTGGAGATGTGGTCAAAGCAATGCTGTCAGAAGAAAAATATGAAAATCGAATGCTCCGAGATTACATCGAAGGCAAATATCCGGCTTAAGGTGTAGCTGACTCAGAAAAAATGATAAGACCCCTATCTATTTTATCTGAATGGTAATATGCTTAAAATATGCCTCATCAACGGAAACGTTATGCCCAAACTCAAGTACAAAAAGCTCTTGCCTATAGTCCCATTGTTGGGATCATAGGTCAAAGACAAGTAGGAAAAACAACTCTTCTAGAAAGATGCACCAAGATTTATACAACCTTAGATAGAGAAAGCTCTTTGTTGGAGGCAGAAGCCAATCCAGAACTCTTTCTACGGTATCAAGCGACCCCTTTTGCAATAGATGAAGCTCAACTTTGTCCTAGACTTTTTCCAGCCCTTAAAGAAAGGGTGAGAACTCACAAAAAGCCTGGGCAATATTTACTTTCAGGATCTGTTAGATTTACAAGTCGTGAGGCTATACGCGAGTCTCTTACTGGGAGAATTATTTCTGTTGAATTGTTACCTTTTACTATAAGTGAAATTTACAATAGAGAGTTGACACATACTCTTGAAACACTATTAAAAATAAAAAAACCATTAGCATTAGAAAAATGGGCAGAGCAATCATATAAAAACTGTTCTGAAAATACGTTTAATTATTATTTACAAACTGGAGGTTTACCTGGAATTTGCTTTTTTAGAGAAACGTCAATTAGAATAGCTAAATTTGAAAATCACATCAATACGCTTCTCAATCGAGACCTCAGACTTGTTTCTAAAACAAATCTTCCTTACACTTCTTTGCGTGCACTTTTAGAATATCTGTCAAAAAATCAAGGTAATCCGTTTGCACTCAAAGCGGCTTCCGATTTCTCTCAAATTTCTCCTATTTCGATAAAAAAAATACTTTACGCGTATGAAGCTTTGTTTCTGATAAGGCCTGTTTTGAGTATTCCTGGTGGAGAAAAAAAAATAACCTATTTTTTCGAAGATCAGGGTTTTGCCACATGGATAAATAACGACAAGAACAATCCTGCCTATGATATCATGCGAGGTCTTTATGCAAATCTAAGGCAGGAGTATTTTTATAAGCCAAAAATAAATGGAAAAATACAGACCTATCGCACTAAAAATGGGGTTCATGTTCCATTGGTATTTAGTTCCAACGCTGGAATACTGGGAGTTATCTCATCAGTTGATTCTTATCCAGCACCGAAAATCTTAGCTGGTGCTCAAGCTTTTTTGAAAAAATATCCACACGCAAAAGTAATTATTGCCACCCGAGGAAAAGAGACTGTGTTTAAAACAGAACAGATCTTTCTTATTCCTTATTATTTTCTGGTTTGAAATTTCTACCGCGCAACATAGCAGCCAGCACACTACATGCACTAATCACAGCTGTTTCTGAGCGCAAAATCAAAGGCCCCAAACTGATACTTTTTACATTACATTGAGTCAGACTTTGTCTTTCTTTCTCGCTAAAACCACCCTCTGGACCAATGAGAAGATGTAAACTAGTATTTTGTTTAATACACTCCTCATAATCTAACAGCGAACAATACTTCGTATTTTCGATAGTCTCATCACACCAAAACCTGGCACCTTGTAGTTCTTCTTGCAACATGGTTTTTAATGTAACAGGTGTAAAAATTTCTAATTTATTTAATCTCCCGCATTGCTTTAGTGTTTGTTCTGCAATTTTATTCCAACGCACTAGTATTTTTTGCGTTTCATGCACCTTAACTACACAGTGTTCTGTAATTACGGGAACTAGTCGTCGTATTCCAAGTTCTACACTTTTTTCAATAACCAAGCTCATGGCGTCATTTTTCAGAATGCCGATTTCTAAAATTACCGGTAAAACTTGATTAGCAATAGATCTAGTTAAAGGCGAAACATATTCTAAAAAATATTTTTTCCCTTCTTTTTTTAAGACTGCAATAACACAACCACCCTGTCCATCAATGACTTCGATTGCTTCGCCTTCTCTCGTTCTTAAAACTTGCACCAAATGCACTAACTCGTTTTTAGGAATCACTACTGTATTATCATCGAGGCCTGGAAGATGTGGAACTAATACACGTTTCATGAATTTACCTCATGGTTGACTATCTTGTATCTCGGTTAAAGGTTCTAATGCTCCTTTAATTGAAAGATACTCGGATTTAAAATTTTTTCCTTTTTCTTTTTTAATTAAAAGTGCATTGTTCCAATACCAAAGAGGAAAATAAGGGAGATCCTTACCCATTTTGATTTGTACAAGCTTTAAAAGTTCTTTTCTTTTTTCTAAAGAAACTTCTTGCATTGCTTGCTCTAGCCATTGATCCATAGCTAAATCATTATAAAAAACACGATTATTTTTTTGTTTTGAATGTAACGTGTTAAACAAAATAGAGCCATCAGCTACACCAACCCATCTTGAAGAAAAAAGCTGGAAATTTCCCTTCTTAACAGAAGCCAAAAATACGGCCGGTTCTACCACGGTAAGCACAAGATTGATGCCCACTTTTTTTAGCATTTCTTTAAACATCAATGCCGTTTCATATCCTTCGCGTACTGGTGTAGTTTTATAGGTAAGACTGAAACGAATTCCACCATTATTTTGCCTTGGATAACCTGATTGGTCTAGTAATTGCTCTGCTAAAACAGGATTGTATGCAAAAGATACTTGCACGCTTTCATCTAACAAAGGAGATAAGAGACTTCCAGCTATTTGGCAAAATCTGTGAAATTTGTGTTTCACTATGTCTTGACGATCAATGGAGAG
>JACQAU010000359.1 GCA_016194835.1 Deltaproteobacteria bacterium | reverse complement strand
TGTTTGGTTACGCTGTGAGAGAGTCTGAGGAGTATATGCCACTTAGTATAGATTTAGCTCACAAATTGGCATTAAGACTTTCAAGGGTTAGAAAAGAAAAAATACTACCTTGGCTTAGGCCAGATGGAAAAACACAAGTAACGGTGGAATATGAAAATGGAAAACCAAAGAGGGTAGACGCTTTGGTTGTCAGCTCTCAACACGATGAAGAGATCACACATAAACAAATTCAAGAAGCACTTGTTGAAGAAGTTATAAAAAAAACAGTTCCTGCACACTTTTTAGATGGAAAGACAAAATATTTTGTAAATCCAACCGGAAGGTTCGTTGTTGGTGGTCCAGCAGGAGATTGTGGCTTGACAGGCCGAAAAATTATAGTTGATACCTATGGTGGACATGGAGCGCACGGAGGTGGGGCATTTAGTGGCAAAGATCCTTCGAAGGTGGATCGCTCCGCTTGTTATATGGCCAGGTATATTGCAAAAAACATTGTAGCTTCAGGATTGGCGGATCGCTGTTTGGTGCAGTTGGCTTATGCAATTGGAGTGGCGGAACCAGTGAGTGTAATGATAAATGCTTTTGGGACGGAAAGTGTTGAGCTTAAAAAACTAGATACCGCGGTGAGAGAGATTTTTCATTTGCGTCCTGCGGGGATCATTGAATCTTTGCATTTGCTGAGACCAATTTATGTTAAAACAGCAGCTTATGGGCATTTTGGTAGAGCAGAACCAGAATTTACTTGGGAACGAACAGATCAGTTAGGGGCTCTTAGAAGTTTAAAAAATTAAAAGTAGTTTAAATTTTTATGCATATTCTTTTTGCGGCAGCACGGTTTTTTCCATTTTGGGGTTTTATGTTTGCGCTCATTTTTTTTGAGCTCGGGCGTTTTTTCAGACGCAAAGATTCCAAATTGCAATATTCTTGTTTTTTAGCAGCTATAGTGTTTTTGGGGTTTGTTGGAAGTTGGTTTTATTTTCGTGGTGATATGCACTCTGATAATTGGATAAGGTTCTTTTTTAAAGTCAGCTGATTTTTCTTGACGCACAGTAGTAATTGATAAAACCTTTATATTTCAACATAAGTTGCAATGCGTTAGTTTTCCTAAAAGAATATTATTAAAAGGCAATTAGCAAGTATTTGACAGCTAGGTAAACTTTGCTTAGCCTTAAATAAGGGGAGCTTTTTAGCTCTTTGAACCTTCTTCTAATAAACTATGGAAGGGTAAAAGGGGGGAGCACTGATGCTCATGATTCGTTCTCAGTTGGTTGGGGAAAGTTCGGCTATTCAAAATATTTTTCAAACGATTGAAAAAATCTCACAAACCGAAAGTACTGTTTTAATTATTGGTGAAAGCGGCACTGGAAAGGAACTTGTTGCAAAGGCTATTCATGATAACTCTGCACGAGCTCAAAAACCTTGGGTGGTTGTAAATTGCGCAGCAATACCAAGCGAACTTTTGGAGGCCGAATTGTTTGGTCACACTAAGGGGGCATTTACGGGTGCGACGCAAAATCGGATAGGTCGCTTTGAGATGGCAAATGGAGGCACTATCCTTTTAGATGAAGTGGCAGAGATACCGTTGCATTTACAAGCCAAGCTTCTTAGGGTTTTGCAGACAAAACAATTTGAGTCTGTAGGGTCATCAAAAACAGTCGAAGTTGACGTAAGAATTATTACGGCAACTAATCGCGATCTTGAGGACGCTGTGCAAAAGAAGGAATTTAGAGAGGATCTATATTACAGGCTAAATGTGATCCCGGTAAAGGTTCCTTCACTTAGGGAAAGAAGATCAGATATTCCTATTTTAGTTAAGCATTTTGTAGAAAAGTTCAATCAGATGACGGGACGAAGTGTGGAGCCACTGAGTGGACAAATTTTAGAAGCACTAGTAGCCTATGATTGGCCTGGTAATGTAAGAGAACTAGAAAATCTGATGGAGCGTTTAGTAATTTTAAAGGGGCAGGGGACTGTTGACTTAGGAGATCTTCCGCATAGAGTATTTAAGAAATACGCAGAGGAGCGCCCTCAGGGTGAGGGTGCACTTTCGGAATGGGAATTTCCAAGGATGGTATTACCTACTCAGGGGTTGGATTTGAAATCCATAGTTGATGCTTTTGAAAACCATCTGATTGATCAAGCATTGGCTCGCACGGGTAATAATAAAAATAGAGCCAGCGAAATACTAAAAATGAATCGCACTACACTCGTTGAAAAACTCAGAAAGCGCGGACTTATTACACCTTTAGCTAAAAAATCATTAACACCTGAAAATGAAGGTGGCCAGGTAGAACCGATTTCGCAGTAGTCAGATTTTACATCTAGTTATTTCTGCTGTGATTCTTCTTTATCTTTAATAGTTTTTCTTACTAGATTTCTAACTACCCGGTTTCTGTTGGCTCCACCTAGCAGGGTTTTCATATCATAATATAACCCAGGATCATTAACTAAGGCTCCCAGAGTTCCTGTGCCATTATTGATTTTATCTAAAATTGCATTTAAATTTTTAAAAATATTCTTTAGTTGGACGTGCTCCATTTCTTGCGCAATTTTTTGGCTGGCTGAACCTAGATTTTTAGATGTCAAAGCTAGTTGACTGACGATAATTTCACCTCGATTTTCTGTTTCAAATGTTTTTAGCAATTTCTCCAAACTCACAGCTATGC
>JACQAU010000334.1 GCA_016194835.1 Deltaproteobacteria bacterium | reverse complement strand
GATCCTCCTTGAACTTCGACTCTAAACTCTTTAATAATTATTATTTTTTTTTGGAAAAAAATATGTTCTGGTTGTGCAAGCATGCCTTTTATTTTCCAAATTTTGTAGTCTTTGTGTTTCTTAAGTGCGTCAATAATGGCCTCAGGATCTTCGCCTTTCATGTCCTTTTCTATTTTTGTTTTGAATTCTTCAAATTCTCTAAGATCCGCATTTTGCATTTGTACTGGATCCAAATCTTCATCAGTTATAAAAGATTTTTCAGTAGAAAAATCCCATGCTCCTTTCATGACCCAGCCTTCTGGAAAACGAGCCTTTAATGCTTCCAATAATGTCACATAATCAATAGGTTTATGTAACTGGTCACAAGAATGTGGAGTTACAGGTTTGGTGCCTATTAGATCTACAAGTGCCACGCTTTCTGGCATGACGCCTGGCAAAAAGTATTGAATAATCTTCATCTCAAAAATCTTATTTTCCATTGCTTGCTGTATTAGGGCATTTTCTAGTCCTGGATTATATTTGCCTAATAATGTTGACTTATGAATATGTCGCCTATGGTAAACAATGCTTTCTCCAGCAATAACAAGCGGTCTATGTCCGGTGTATTTTGGATGTACCTGAATCCAGACGATGCCATCTGGTTCATTTTCTGTACTCAGATATTTTTCTTTTGGGTCATAAATGGCGTATCGAATAATTTTTTTCTTAGATTTTAAATCTCTAATTTTTTTAATGTCTCTACGGTCAATACCCGTGATTTTCTCCAATATAGTGTCGTGGTCATAGTTTCCTAATGTTTCCGCTGAATGCACAATGCCTAGGGCTCTTCTGATATCTTTTATGAAATCAAAATCGTTATTGAACTCTCTAAATTCTACAATGGGAGCAGGTCTCGCCCATTTTTGGATTCTGATTGCAAAAGAAAGTGGGTCGTCAGGTATAGCTTCTAAAAGCAAGCTGGATATTCTTAGTCTTACCATTTTGACAATTTGAGGTACTACAACTTCTGGTTGATCTAAAAGTAGTTCTCTAGCTTTTTCAATTGGCAAAGTCCAAGCGTTTCTAAACCCAAGAAACTCAAGGCTTTGTCTGTATAGGTAATCATCATAAAACTCCCTAAGTGTAGGTTGATACATAGGGTCTTGTAATTTTTTTAAAAACCCAGGCTGAAGTTCATACAAGTATTCTTGCCTGATTTTAGGGATTTTTAGTTTTTCTTGCATTTGCAAGACATGTTCAGGGCGCGAATAAATTCTTAATAGATTAATTAGATTTTTCAAAGCGTCTGGATTGTTTATTAATGTAGGCATTTCGACATTGACCTGTGTTGAGACTGCATTACTTGCAGTGGTGCCGATAGCTCCAAATTCTTGCAATACCGCACCTAATCTTTCAAATAGCTCAATGTTCTCATATGTTAGTGGTGGCAGAACTATTTCTCTGGGAGCCGAACGCAAATCTATTTCCCATTGTTTCTGGTATTGTTTCGGATCTGTAAGTGCAATTCTCCATGCAGAACTTTCTATTTTGAGTTTGATTTCGCCATATGGGCTTTCAAATTTTACTTCTCCATGCTCTAAGCGCTCGATTACTTGTGCATGAAAAACAGCTTCAATTATTTTTTCAATTTGATAGTCCTTGAGACCAGTAAATTCAATCTCTACACCAAATCGTCTTTTTATTTGTGACTCATCAAAAAAGATTTTTTCTGCACTGGTGAGAAAATCTTGTGTATGTCCTATCGAGCTAAGTAAAAGAAGCAATCCCCCTAAGATCATTTTATTATCCCCCCCTTTTTTTACTCCTCGTATTTACCGGTAGCGCTATCATTAAATTTTATAAGTTGGCAACAAAAAATTTTATAAAATTTCAATTTGTGTCATA
The DNA here is from genome assembly GCA_016194835.1 of Deltaproteobacteria bacterium. Taxonomy (GTDB): domain Bacteria; phylum Bdellovibrionota; class UBA1018; order UBA1018; family UBA1018; genus JACRAO01. The sequence goes on along the minus strand of JACQAU010000334.1, from coordinate 5,852 downwards.
TTTGTCTTAGGGCCCACTCAATTAAGATTTGTGAAGCTAAAACTCCATTTGCTAGTGCTTGACAAGTAGCTTTTTCAAGTTTTTGTCGTGCATTTTCTTTTTTTGGATCCAATAAAATGTAGCCATAGTCTACAATCCCTTTGCGATTTGGCAAATCAAATGATGGTTGTCTTAGCTCGGTTCCAAAAAATTCGATAGAATATTTACCGATTTCAGGAGCAAGCTCAATTGATTTTTTTGCAACTTCGAGAGCAAGTTCTTTTGGTGATAAATCTTCTGTGGGCTGGAAGTGTTCTACAGATAAAAGAGCAAAAGTTTTTGGGTTTGTCAGGCAATCCCGAAATCTGGATTTTTCTCCTTCTAAAATTTGCAGTTTTACAAAATCTTCGTAAGCATAGTGATAGTTTGAAATAATTCTGGTGCTTACTTTGATTAAATTTTCAAATCCAGTAGGCAAGTTCCAAGTAAGTAGTTCGGACCATGCACCCATGCTTATGCTTGGAGCTTGGGCTGCGTGATACGGTTGCGAAAGATCCTGTGTGTAGTGCAACGCCCAGTTTAGCATTCTAAAACCCCAATAATCATTTTTTTCTTTCAAAAGCTGGAGTGCTTCTTTAGCGAAAAGCTCGACTCTATCTGGAGCTTGCCCTAAGGATCTTATAGGAATTTGAAAGGTTGCAATAGGTTTTGTAATTTTCCATCCACCAAAATACATGTGTCTAAACCCTTGGCTGGTGGGGCCTGTTTTCTTGCCCATATATATTCGTTCTTGTTTTGGATCTGCAGCGTCATCCAGGTCTCGGTCCATGCCGTGGTCCGGTTCGTCTACAGCGGGACTTAAAAATAATTCAAAAGCATTCTTAACTGGATAAGCTTGAAATTGAGTGACCAAACTCAGTTGTAATGTATTGCTGGCCAAACCTCTTCCTACTTCATGTGGCTTGGTTTTTACAATTTCATGAAGAAATGTTGGCACTTGTATTTGAGATTTGATGTTCATTGAATAAAGTTTTATCTTAAGTTCTGGTTTAAGTCCCTTAAGGATCCATGGCATCAATACTTGATGGCTTTCCCAAGCATAAGTATTGTCAGCATTTATTGATAAAAAAATTATCCCCAGTGCGCAAAGTATGTATTGCATGCTTCCCCCCTGTGTGAATCGGTGCTGATTAGATGCTTTAACCCGGTTTATACGTGTTGTCAAATTTTTGATGCAACCCAACTTCAGTGCCTACGTTTACTGTTAAAAAATGCTTGAATTTTGTTTTTCGTGGCATTACATTAGTGTGCATTAGGGGTTCGACATTGCGTTCGCCCCATTAAAAGGAGAAATACTATGTCAATTGGTACAAGTGCGAAGGCACGTTTTAAAATCATACAAGAAATAACTCAACGTACTACTCGAAAATTTGATCCCCCAAGAGATGAAAACGGAAGAAAACTAAAAATTTCTGAGTTCTATGGGATGAATACTTTTAATTTGGATCGAATGCGAGAAAAACTACCGAAAGATGTTTTTCATAAACTTCAGCAAACCATAGAGACCGGAAAGAAATTGGATTCAGAAATTGCAGATTCAGTTGCTCAAGCTATTAAGGACTGGGCGCAAGAACGGGGGGTTACACATTTTTGTCATTGGTTTCAGCCACAAACTGGTTCGACCGCGGAAAAACATGACGCTTTTTTGAGCCTAGATAAAAATAAAAGACCGGTTGAAAAATTTTCTGGTTCTCAGTTAATTCAAAGTGAACCGGATGCTTCGAGCTTTCCTTCGGGTGGAATGCGAACCACATTTGAGGCTAGAGGTTATACGGCATGGGATCCTTCAAGCCCGGTTTTCATTATGGACACTGTGAGTTCAAAAACACTTTGTATTCCTTCTGTGTTTATTAGCTATCACGGGGATGCGCTGGATGAAAAAACAGCACTTATCAGGAGTGTCGAAGTGCTGTCTCAAAAAGCTTGTGAACTTCTCTATGTGCTTGGAGAAAAAGATGTAAAGCGTATCGTTCCTACTTTGGGTGCTGAGCAAGAATATTTTTTGATTGACCGTGGGTTTTATAATCTAAGACCGGATCTTATTATGACTGGACGGACCCTTGTAGGAGGTCAACCTCCCAAAGGCCAGCAGTTAGAGGATCATTATTTTGGTAGTATTGCAACTCGTGTTCAGGCTTTTATGAGCGAAATGGAGTATGAACTCTATAAACTTGGTGTTCCTGTCAAGACAAGGCACAATGAGGTAGCTCCCAGTCAGTTCGAAACAGCTCCTATTTTCGAAGAAGTCAATTTATCCACAGATCACAATCAACTTACCATGGAAATTTTGAGAAAAGTGGCTTTGAGGCACCATCTAATGGTTTTGCTACACGAAAAACCTTTTGCTGGGATTAATGGTAGTGGAAAGCATAATAATTGGTCCTTGATGGTGACTGCTAGTGGAGTCGGGTTAGATGGAGATAATTTACTTGAGCCTGGTAAAACCCCTCATCAAAATATACGGTTTTTATTAATTGTGGTTTCAGTTTTAAAAGGAGTTATGCAACATGCAGGTCTGCTGAGAGCCGGTATTGCTTCTGCTGGAAATGACCATCGATTGGGGGCTAACGAAGCTCCTCCTGCTATTATTTCTGCATTTTTGGGTGATCTTTTGAATAGCATTTTAGATAATATCGAAAGTGGAGCTGATCGCGATAAGAACCCCGAAGCTGCTGTGATTCGTTTAGAGGTGAGTAAACTTCCTGAAGTCATGCGTGATAATACAGATAGAAATCGTACTTCGCCTTTTGCATTTACCGGCAATAAATTTGAATTTCGTGCTGTAGGATCTTCTTTTTCGACAGCATTTCCGATTACTTTGTTAAATGCGGTTGTAGCTGATGGTTTAGAGTATGTAACACAGTTATTAAAGAAAAAATCTGGTTCATCTAAAGGTGGCAAAACTCCAGAGATTTTAGAAAAAGCAGCACTAGAAACTCTAAAAGAAGTAATACGTGAAACTAAGGCCATTCGTTTTGAAGGTAATAATTATGCCGAAGAATGGATCAGAGAAGCAGAAAAACGGGGACTGCCAAATTTGAAAAAAACTCCAGAGGCACTTGCGCAATTGGTGAGTCCTGTTTCTAAAGAAATGCTTATTCGCTTAGGTGTGTTTTCAGAAGCGGAGATTGTGTCACGTTTTCATGTCAGGATTGAGCGTTATATTAAAAATATCATGATCGAAGTAGATACTCTCAAATCATTAGTTGACACGATGATTTTGCCTGCGTGTTATGCCTGGCATGGATTTTTAGCAGCTACAGTGGGATCTGCCAAGCAAGCTGGAGTATCTGCACCACAAGCTGAAGTTTTAACTAGGCTTGGCAATTTAATTACTTCTTTACATGCTAAAAGAGTGCAACTTGAAGTCACGGACAATAAGGCTGAATCTTTAAGTACGGATGAAGAAAAGGCCCGGGCTTTCTCTAAAGAAGTTACTGTTGCTATGGATGATGTAAGAGTTGTTTGCGATGAGCTCGAAGCTATGGTGGCAGATGATTATTGGCCATTGCCTAAATACAGGGAAATGTTATTTATCTCCTAATTTTTTTGGTAATTTTTTTAGATGACACTTTTTGGTTTTTAAGAAATTGTAGATGTAATGGAACTTGTTAGTGGTCATAATAATATTTTAAAGAAAGCATTTCCCAGTCCAGTTGTGACGATTGGCAATTTTGATGGAGTTCATTTAGGTCATAATCAAATCATAAAAAACATGATTGCAAAGGCGAAATTGCAAGGTGGGACTTCTATAGTATATACATTTCGTCCACATCCTTTTTACGTGTTAAGACCGGAACGGCATTTGCCTTTGCTTACAACATATGATCAGAGAAATAAACTGCTTGGAGAGTTGGGTGTAGATATTTTGATCGAAGAACCTTTTAGCCGGGAGTTTTCGAATTTAACAGCGGAACGTTTTTTTTATGAAATATTATTGCACAAAATAAACGTAAAAGAAATTGTTGTGGGTTATGATTTTTCATTTGGAAAAGAGAGGGAGGGACACTTAGAGAATTTGCGATCCTTTTGTAAGAAAACTAAAGTGTCTTTGGATATTGTTTCGCCGTTAATAGTAAATGAAGACGTGGTTTCTAGCACGCAGATTCGCAATTATTTAATCAAAGGTGAGATTGAAAGAGCTAATAGGCTTTTAGGACGTGGGTTTTTTTACGAGGGCAATGTGATCAAAGGTGTGGGACGGGGACATCAAATTGGTTTTCCTACTGCAAATTTAAGACCAGAAAGCGTGAGTTGTCAGCTTTTGCTTAGCAATGGAGTTTATGCCACAAAGACGAGAGTAATACCAAGAGCAGGATCAAGTGTAAGACCAAGTGTAAAACTAAGTGTAATAAATGACATGTTTCAAAGCATTACCAATATTGGAGTGCGTCCGACTTTTAGGAGTAATGAAGAAGCATTGCCACCGATTTTAGTCGAAACTTATTTGCTTGATATGGATATTGATCTTTATGGAGCGGAGATTCAGGTGTGTTTTGTAAAAAAGCTAAGAGATGAAAAGAGATTTTCAGGTTTAGAAGAGCTTAAGAAACAAATTGAAAAAGATATTCAAGCTGCAAGATAGAGCAAATCGTGAATATTAAAAATAAAATCAGGTATTGTAAAGTGATACCTCATGTGGTATCACTTAAGGAGAGATATGGGTAGAATAAGGAGAGGTGGTTATATCTTTGAATTTTGGGTTGGAGACCACCCACCCCGTCATGTTCATATTTTAAAAGATAGACGGTTTATTGCGCGGATTGAACTAAATGAGGAGCTTACTCCGATTGAAGGTAAGATTAATCGGCGGATAAGAGAAATACTCAAATCTTTGTTGAATGAAGGTATTTTAAAATGAAACATAAAAAATTTAAAAAAGCGGAATTCGATAATAAAAAGCGAGTATTTCATTTAGAATACACTTCTGGTTTAAAATTAGATTGTCCATACTTCGCACTTACGATTAAAGGAAAAGTGCTCCAGTCAGGTCCTGATGTCGAGACCGGAGGCCATTCGTTTTATTTTATTTCTGAGAATAGAAAAAAAGACTATGTTCCATTCGATCAGCCGCTGCATATTGCGCAAAATCCAGCGTATGTGAAGGAGCAAACGCTCTATCAAATGACAAAATGGATAAATGAATTTATTAAATGCGAAAGCATTTCAAAACGTGAGCTAGCGAGAAGACTCAATACATCGTTATCTCAACTTGCCCGTCTATTGGACACAACGAATTACAAAAAGGAGCTCTCTCGGCTAATTGAAATTGCGGCTACCATGAATTATGAGTTCAAATGGGAATTTAAGAAAGCTGCTAGATATAGTGGGTAACATAGTTTAGTTAGTTTTTTAGTATTTTAAAAATAATTTCCATAACCGGGCGCCATCCTGGCCGAATCGCATCCAGCTTCCCAAAGGCCGGTTCTGGAAATTATTTTTAAAATACTAAAAAACTAACTAAACTACGTTACTCATTATAGAAATGAAATCTGTTAACTGAACTGTTATCTGCTACCAGTTACAGTTGCAGTTACAGTAACTGCAACTGTTTACAGGACCGTTTCGGTTACTGAATTATAAAAATAGTAAAATTTTATAGGATGTTGTAATAGTATAAAGTATTACGTTTTTTTGGGGGACAATGTCTATGTATAAACACATGCGGCAATTGGTTTTAGGGATTACATTTTGTACAGGATTTACTGCTCTGGTTTATGAAGTTACCTGGCAAAAATACCTGGCAAATCTTTTAGGCAGTCAAGCCAAAGCATCTGCAATTATTCTAGCTGTTTTTTTGGGTGGATTATCTT
>JACQAU010000333.1 GCA_016194835.1 Deltaproteobacteria bacterium | reverse complement strand
GAATTTAAAAGTCTAATCGCAGATTTTCTTGAATATCCACACACGGCACAAAATTCGTCTAAAATTCTTCCCTTCTCTTTTTTTGCTATTTTTTGATAGCGATCCCATATCGCAATCAGATATTGTATTTTTGCTAGATGGCTCATTTTTATGCACCCCCGTTAACTAAATTGTTTTAATCAGGTTTACGGTAACATAATTATGAGTCATCCGGCCATTGACCCGAAAAGTTGCAACCATCTAAAGTCACATCATTTCTGAGTCAATGCGACTAGGGTAAATTATATTTAATAGACAAGTAATCTTTGATTTTACTTTCTTCTGTGCCTGTCAATAGTCGTGTATAAATTATGATTTCTGAAATGTCTCCACCAAAATAATTATCTGTTGCTTTTCCAATTTTAATATATTTTGACAAATTAATGTTTACCGTGTTAGCGGCTTGATCTGTATGTGTTTCCATTCCTAAAATAGAGTATTTGAAAGTTGTCCCAGTGGCAGCTTGGGCTTGCCAGGTTGCTACATGGATTTTATAGCTGTAAGTAATTTGTGTTGCTGTTATCGTGGGAATAGTGCCGCTGGCATTGTACTGCACGTAATAGTTACCTCCACCAAGAGTTCCCATAATAAAATAATCCACACCAACTCCTCCAATGGCATAGTCGCTGCTTAATCCTAAAAACTCCCCTACTATAGCTCCTGAATCATACTTGGTTACTGCAAATACTGTGAGTTCGTTTATTGTACCTATGCCATTAGCAAAGCTTGCTGAAAAATGCGCTCCTCCTTCTACATGAACGGTTGGTGTATTATTTGTTCCTCTTTGTTTAAAATATTTCGGCGCTGGCATTCCGGCACTTTCACCAGATGATACAACCGAAAGCCCATTACCGCTTTCATCTAGCCAATTTATTTCAATATTTTGTCCATCTGTTAAACCTTTTTCTGTAAAATAACCAGCACGATACCAAGCTCTTAAATTTGCAATATCTTTTGGTGTAAAACTAGGCTGAATGGTGTTTGAACCTCCCGAACTACCCGAACCACTTCCGCTGCTTGAGCCCGAATTTGGGCTTGTTATTGGTTCTAGTCCCTCACATTGGATGTTTCTGTTTCTTTTATCTGTAGTTGTGGGTAGAGAATCATATGAATTTTGTATTGAAACTTCTTCATTATTTTTAAAGAGATCTTTAATTGCTTTTCCTATTTCATAGCCTTCTATTGAATTATTTTCTGGTGTTACAATCTCGCTTATAGGAAGAGAAGATTTGCAATAAATGCCTTGTGGATCAGAAAATCCAATTACTTGTATAATGCGATCTTTTCCTGCGGGAATTTTTAAAGCAATATTTTTATCAGCGTCTACAGGAAAAGTAGACGAAGTTACTCCTTTATATGCACAAGACTGTCCTTGCAGTTGTTTTTGAATGTATGTATCAAGATTGTTCGCGTATGTTCCAGAAAAAACGCCAGAACCCATAATATTTATTGCCAAACAATTGAACTGACTTAATGACGCAGGTGGTATTGAGTCAATAAATGGAGAATATTGTTTTAAACTAAGGTTTTGCAGGATTGAGTTATTGAAACTGTTTTGATTTTGAAATTTAAATATCAAATTAACCATCGAGGGATCAAAGCTTGATTTCAACGAACAACCCAAGACGGGGATCACAATTGATAGCAATACAAAAGAGCGGATAAGTCTACTCATGTGTTTAAGAGTAACAGACAAAAAAAGGAAATCAAATCCAAATTAGTGGGGAAAAACAAAGCCCCTGGATTTTTTAGAAACCCAGGGGCTTTTGTTTTGATGTAAAAATCTATGTAAATCTAAAGGCTTACATGTCTCCGTATCCGCCCATTCCTGGGTTTGGACCTGGCATTGGAGATTCCTTTTTTGGTTTCTCTGCAATTAATGCTTCAGTTGTAAGCATGAGGCTCGCAACACTGGCAGCATTTTGCAATGCACAGCGGGCTACTTTTGCAGGATCAATAACTCCAGCAGCAAGTAAGTCTTCATACTTTTCAGTTAGAGCATTAAATCCCCAAGCAGGGTTTGGGTTGTTCATAACCTTATCGACAACTATAGAGCCTTCATAACCTGCGTTTGCGGCGATTTGCCGGATAGGTTCTTCAAGAGCTCGCTTTATGATGCTCACACCTGATGTTTGTTCAGGTGAAAGATCATGTAGCTTGCTTAAAGCGCTGATGGAGCGTAACAAAACTGTTCCGCCTCCTGGTACAATGCCTTCTTCTACAGCTGCGCGAGTAGCGTTTAATGCATCTTCAACTCGAGCTTTCTTTTCTTTCATCTCAACTTCAGTTGCAGCACCAACATTAATTACAGCTACGCCACCTACTAATTTTGCAAGTCTTTCCTGCAGTTTCTCTCTATCGTAATCTGAAGTCGTCTCATCAATTTGCGCACGAAGAGTTTTTACTCGACCTTCAACAGCACTCTTTTTACCGGCTCCATCAACAATAGTAGTATTGTCCTTGTCGATTGTTACTTTTTTAGCAGTACCAAGATCTTCAAGGCGAGTAGCCTCAAGTTTATGTCCCAAATCATCAGAGATGACTTGTCCACCGGTTAGAGTGGCAACGTCTTGCATCATTTCTTTCCTGCGATCACCAAAACCAGGCGCTTTTACTGCACAAACCTGAATGGTGCCACGAAGTTTGTTAACAACTAGTGTTGCTAGGGCTTCGCCATCAACTTCTTCTGCAATAATGAGCAATGGTTTTGAGCGTTGCACTACTTTTTCAAGGAGTGGCAACAGATCTTTCATTGAGCTAATTTTCTTTTCAAAAAGCAGGATGTATGGATTCTCTAGGGAGCATTCCATTTTTTCTGCATTAGTGACAAAGTATGGTGAAAGATAACCGCGATCAAATTGCATGCCTTCGACAACTTCTAAAGTTGTTTCAGCAGTTTTAGATTCCTCAACGGTTATAACGCCTTCTTTGCCAACTTTTTCCATGGCTTCAGCAATGAGCCTTCCAATCTCCTGATCACAGTTTGCAGAGATTGCTCCAACCTGAGCCACCTCTTTTTGATCTTTAATTGGTTTTGCAACGCGTTTTAACTCTTCGACAACAGCCAAGACGGCTTTGTCGATACCGCGTTTAATTTCCATGGGATTATGGCCAGCAGCTACGATTTTTGCTCCTTCTCGATAAATTGCTTGGGCTAAAACGGTAGCGGTAGTGGTCCCGTCACCAGCGTCATCGCTGGTTTTCGAGGCTACTTCTCTTACCATTTGAGCACCCATATTTTCGAATTTATCTGAAAGCTCAATTTCTTTTGCAACTGTTACACCATCTTTTGTGACATTTGGAGCGCCAAATGATTTTTCAATCACTACATTTCTTCCTTTTGGGCCCAAAGTTACTTTGACAGCATCAGCCAATACATTTACACCTACTAAAATAGCGGAACGCGCCTGTTCCGAAAAACGAAGTTCTTTTGCAGACATTTTTTATACCTCCTTAAAAAATTACTGAACAATGCCGAGAATATCTTCCTCACGCATCATGAGAAATTCCTCGCCTTCAATTTTAATTTCAGTTCCTGAATATTTACCGAACAACACGCGGTCGCCTTTTTTAACATCTAACGGACGAATTTTTCCGTCTTCGGCAACGCGGCCTTGTCCTGCAGCAATGATTTCACCTTGAATTGGTTTTTCCTTTGCTGTGTCAGGGATAATGATTCCACCTTTTGAGCGCTCTTCTTCTTCAAAGCGCCTCACCAACACACGATCGTGTAAGGGTCGAACTTGCATATACTTACCTCCATTTTTAGTTCATTTTGTTTAAACTCAGTAACAATTTACCTAAGCCAAAGATTACCTAAATTAAAGAAATGTTTAAGAATAATCTCAGCCTTAGGAAAGCAGCTCCGAAATTTAAAAAATAGTTTCATTAGTATATTGGACACTACATAGTGAATGTCAACTTACAAGTTTTTAAATTAAGCACAATTCAAAAGTGGGCATTTGCAGTGTCGGGCAAGAGGGGTTATTAGGTTGACAAAATTAGTATATTAATATAGTTTGGACAAGCCTTTATAGAGAGGAATTGTAAATTGTATTAATTTACTTTAGGTGATGTTATGGAAATTATAAAAAAAGCGTTATTTTTACTTCTATTTATTGGATTAGGAAGTACTGTTTTTGCGCAAACAAAAAAACTCGAGGTTTATCCAGCTATTGAAGCAGATGAAGCTAAAACAGAGGAAACTGTATTGTCAAAAAATTCTATTTTAAATTCTTCTAATTCTTCTTTTGACTCAATGTCAAAAAAATCTTTTGACTCAATGTCAAAAAAATCTTTTGACTCAGTGTCATTAAAATCTTTTGACTTAGTGTCAAATGATCAAGTTGATTCAATAGCTAATCGGCTAAAAATAGTCGAAACACTTATCCGCAATTTTAAACGTGCTTATGACTATCGCATATTGACAACGAAAGAACTTGAACTGATTGTAAAAAATTTACAGAAAAATAAATTACTTCAAAATAAAATAGTATCTACGCCAGAGCCAGAGGATGTCCATGCGGATCAAACAAACTCATTGGCACCAATGCCGCCTCCTGCACAAGAATAATAGTGAAAAATTTATTATTATGGAGTACGAAAAAGAATGGCAAGATTTCTTGTATTCTGTGTTTTATTTCTTGGTTGTACCAGACCTCAAGTTTTCACTCATCAAGACAAGTTAGTTAATGAATTAAAATTCTCTGAAGAAAGACATTTTAAAAGTATTCGTCAGCTGACCTTTGGCGGAACTAATGCAGAAGCGTATTGGTCTTATGATGGAAAGTGGTTAACATTTCAACACAAGGGCAAAGGCATTTTATTAAAAAACGGACAAGAGCTTCAGTGTGATCAAATATTTGCTATTAGATCTGATGGTTCTGATGTAAAGCAAATTTCAAATGGAAAGGGACGCACTACTTGTTCTTATTTTTTTCCTAAAAATGATAGAATTCTTTTTAGTAGTACTTTTGCATTTGATGAAAACTGTCCCCCTCGTCCCGATATGAGTCGCGGCTATGTGTGGCCAGTTTATCCAACTTATATGTTCTATTCTACTACTCTTACAGGACAGGACTTAAAACTATTAGAACCAAATTCTCCAAAATCATACAATGCTGAGATGGTGACTTGCTACAATGGTGCTGTTTTATTTACAAGTGATCGAAGTGGTGATTTAGAATTGTATGGTGCAAAATTAGATAAAAAAAATGCCAAGATCATTAATATAAAACGTCTTACCCACTCAATTGGCTACGACGGAGGTGGAGTGTTCTCACCAGATTGCAAGCAAATAGCGTGGCGTGCTTCTCGACCAAAAACAAAATTAGAAATTTCTGATTATAAAGAATTATTAAAAAACCATCTGGTTCGGCCAACAGCTTTAGAGATCTGGACAGCAAATACGGATGGCTCTCAGAAAAGGCAAGTTACAAATTTAGGTGTTGCAAGCTTTGCCCCAGCCTTTACTCACGATGGTAAAAAAATTATTTTTTCAGCAAATTCTCATGATCCAAAAGGAAGGCAGTTTGATTTATATTTGATAAATTTGGACGGGTCTGGTTTAGAGCAAGTTACTTTTTCAAAAAGTTTTGATAGTTTTCCTATGTTTTCATCGGATGGAAAATACTTGGCTTTCTCTTCTAACCGCAATGGAAAAGAACCTCATGAAACAAATGTTTTTGTTGCAGAGTGGGTTGACAATCCCAACTAAATCGCTTAGCGAATAAGAGATAGCACAAATGGCTTGGTAGCTCAGTCGGTAGAGCAGCGCCCTGAAAAGGCGTGTGTCGGCGGTTCAATTCCGTCCCAAGCCATATTCAGTCTGTGTCGCCTGGTTCTTCTGGTGGTGTGTCGGTGTGATTGTCGTGCGCATGTTCTGCGGCATCAAGGCCGGTGTAATTGTCGTGACATCCGTGTATGGTTGATTCTCTGAGGTCACCTCTTCCGCCTACCCAAAATTTTGAAATTAGTTTCTTGGTTTTTTTCTTATGGCACTTGGGGCATTTACCCTGGTCAGGGTCGTGTGAAGAGGTAATTTGTTCAAATCTAAGTTTACATGTGTTACAGAAAAATTCATAAATTGCCACCCAAGCACCTCCTTATTTTCTCTGGCTTATCTTATCTGACTTATCAAGATTGCTTGCAAAGATCGTATAATATTTATAATATCACAAAAATCTGAGAGCCCGTAGCTCAGTTGGATAGAGCAACAGCCTTCTAAGCTGTGGGTCGTGGGTTCAATTCCCTCCGGGCTCGTATAAGGAATTTGTAATTTTATAAAAGCTAATATTCTGGTAAAAATTAGCAGGAATTGAAACGAGCAAGCCGGCCTCCAGGGGAGGCTGAGCGAGCTGGAGGCGAGCGAAAGGCTTGGGAGGTGAGGCTACGCAACGAAGGAGCTGGAAGCTACTGAGTGTAGTAGCCAATTCCCTCCGGGCTCGTATTCCTATTGCCCCAATACAGTCTTTCGACTTGCAAAGGGTTCACAAGTGGCCTGTTTGATTTCATTAAGTTTTTTCTGAAACGTTTGTACCCAATCTGTAATGTTAGTGCTGGTGTCCACTCGATCCATTTCGGCTAGCATAAAAACATCATAGATTAGTGATGGTGGTAGTAAACTCAATCTTTCGACCAATAAGGCTCGAGCCTCTTCGCTAAAGCGTGCATAACTAATAAAAGAGCCTTTTTCAGAATTTTTTAGATTTCCTACACACTGTTTTTTGCCTGACCCACCAAAAAAAGGTCTCCACAAAACAGATCCCTGGTAGCCAAATAAAGACAACATTCCAAACGTATCTCCATAATCATGAGAGTAACCAATTACATCTTTACAAAGAAAAGTGTTGTTGCCAGATTCTACAGAGTCAGTGCATACAAGGCGGTTATTGTGCGCATCGGCATCGGTATTTTTAATAAACACGTTCCAAAACATGAGAGCTTCACGCTCTAAAAGAATCTTTTCTTTGTCTTTTTGGTTTAGCGTTGCGTCTATGTTTTTTAATTCAGCCCATGTAAAACCTTGAGGTTTTTTAAAAGGCCCAGGCTCTGTAATTTTCTCACCTTTGTATTTTATTTCAATAATTGCATTATCAAAACTATAGGTTTGATTAGATTTAGGAGCACTTGATCTATTGTTGTTCCAAGGATCTCCTGATGGACATCCCTTGCATTGGATAACCGATGGACAATAACTATCTGCTGCAAATCCTAAATAATTTGTGAACGCAGTAGACATAATGCCATTTGGTGTTTCTTTATTACTCGCAGGTCGTCCGTTTTTGCCATATTTTATTTTAAATTTTTTAATTTTCCCGTTTATAAAGAAAGCACAGCGAAATTTTGGTGTCATTCCATCAAGTTTGTTATCTTCAGTGGCAGGCTCGTAATCGCAGTTTACTGTTGGACGTAAAAAGCGACCCTCTTGATCTTTTGTGTATTTTCCAAAGTTTTCACATTTTTGATTCAACCAATTTAATAGATCTAAGGAAGCATCTTGTGTTTTCCAAGCGGGGTTCATTACTTTTGCCATGCTTAGATACTTTAGACGCTCTGCCTTAGAAATAGTTTGAAAATATTTTTCAGCGTCATTTGCAAATGCAAAAAGCAAACTGAAATTCATAACTATTAAAATAATCAAAATAAATTTATAATGTCTCATAATTAAATGCTCAGCGTTATTTATAGCAAAGTATTACTAATAAAAACAATATTAATCTGATTACGAGCAAAAAAGTCTCAAGTATGCTGCAAACATACTGAATAATTAAAAAAATCTTTGTCCCCCACTTGCGTAGTTAAAAAAACCATGCATACAATTTTCAGTTAGTCTCTGTATATGCAGGGAGGGGGGGAATAATGAGAGTTTTAAAATATATTTTAGTTTTTTTATTTTTAATGGGATTTTCTTTATCACATGCAAGTGTAAAGGTAGATCCAAAATTATTTGAGTTTGCCGAGAATTTGACAAATGAACAAGATACACTGCGCGTGCTCGTTCTTATGGATGACAAATTAGATAACAGCTTATTGCCAAACAGGTATGATAAAGATGAGGTCATACGGTTTTTAAAAGCACGCACACATAATCAATGGCAACAAGTTGAAAACGCCCTGCAAAATACGAATCAATTAGGTAAGTCTATTGTTATTAGAAAAATTTACTGGGTTAATTCTTCTTTTAGTGCAGATGTCACTCCAAGGGGGCTTAAGACTTTGGCATATACAATGGGTATTAAAAAAATTTATGCCAATCGAGCGGTGTTTCCAGAAGACGACATAAATCCACCGTTACCAGTGGAATTGCCTTATGATTTAAAACAAATCAAAATGGACTTGGTTATGAAAGATTATCCAGATATTACTGGAAAAAATATTATTATTGGACATTTAGATACTGGCATTGAATTAAATCACCCTGCTTTGGCAAACAAAGTCTTAGTTTTTTTTGACAATGAAAAGAAAATAGTTGCACAAGCTTACGATATACAGGGGCATGGAACACACACAGCTGGCACCATAGTAGGTGGTGATCGAACTACTAATATTTTTGGTATGGCTCCAGAGGCTAGTCTTGTGTCATCTGGGCCGCTTGGTTCGTACGAAGGAGTTTTAAATGGCATGGAGTTTTTTTTACAAGTAGGAAATGAAAATGGTGGTGCCTTGTTCCCACGGTTAATTAATAATTCGTGGAATTGTGAAGCAGCTCCAGATGTTGAGTTGTTTTACAAGGGGATTACAGCGTGGGAGGCGGCTGGCATTTTACCAGTTTTTTCTGCTGGAAATAGTGGTCCCAGGCCAAAATCGATTACAACACCACATGAACACCCTTCAGTTTTGGCGGTAGGTTCTGTGGGTTCAGCGGGCCTAGTGTCTAATTTTTCTAGTCGCGGGCCTGGTATTTTTAAGGGACAAGAGACTAAAAAACCAGATTTAAGTGCACCTGGTGAAAATATTAGATCCAGTTACTTGGATGGGCAATATACGTCTATTAGCGGAACTTCGATGGCTACTCCGCATGTAACTGGTGCCGCAGCACTGCTCTGGCAGACAAATCCTAAACTCACTCCTGTTCAAGTGCGAGAAATTCTTACTGTAACAACAGAAGCCGTAGATATTAACGGGGCTTCTACAACACCAGGGTCTTGGAATGCCAATTATGGATATGGTAAGCTCAATGTTTACGAAGCTATTAAAATGGCTATTAAAACAAGAGAAATTAATCCACAACCAGAGCCGCTTATGCCATTTGGGATAGGAGATACATCTAGGGTTCTGCGGTTTACAAGCCCGGATGATATAATGGCGTATTCTATTGTGCGAATGAAACCAGAGCCACTTATAAAAACAGACTTTCAATATGACCAGTCTTTTGATGGAGAAGGATGGGTTACGCCTGCTGAAATTTGGGAGTAAAATAAGCACTTAAGAATATTAAGACGCTTAGTCTAATACAGCTTTTTACCGATTAGTAAGGGGTCATGAGGAGCTGTATAAGGCAAGAATTTTTAGTATTTAAACTTATTTTGTTTACTTTGCTGTGTATGAGTCTTCTTAATACAGATTTTGCACATGCCAAATTATTGCAAATCATACACACCAATGATTTTCATTCACATTTTGAGCAAGCGGACGAATTAGAGTGGGGTGGGTATGCGGAGGTTAAGTATATTATTGATGCAATAAAAAACACTGCTGAGCTGCAAGGTATTGATACTTTAATTTTAGATGGGGGAGATTTTTCAGAAGGCACGCCGTTTTTCATGGCAGAGGAAGGCAGACTGTCATGGAAAATGATGGATGTGTTTGGATTCGAAGCCGTTGTAATTGGTAATCACGATTGGCTTATTGGTTTTGAACAAATGGATAAAATTTTGGGTGAAATAGCGCCTAAAACTCAGTTTATCAGTGCAAACTTGATTAATCGCAAAGGTTATGTATATCAAACAGAATATAAAAATTTATACAAATACGTACAGCCTTATGCTGAATTTAAAAAAGCTGGACTAAAAGTAGGTGTTTTAGGTCTATCTACTGATGAGTGGACATATCGTTGGAGAGTGAAAGACACTGTAATTGAACCACCAATAGAAATAGCAAAAAAGCAAATTCCACATTTACGTTTTTACAACGATTTTGTTATAGCGCTCACTCATCTTGGGGTGGATAAGGATATTAGTCTTGTTAAAAGCACTGAAGGTATTGATTTAGTTGTTGGAGGGCACTCTCACACAGTATTAAATGAACCTCTTTATATAAAAAATGCTGTCGGCAAAAAAGTTCCTATTGTGCAAGCCGGAGCACACGGTATGTATGTT
>JACQAU010000043.1 GCA_016194835.1 Deltaproteobacteria bacterium | reverse complement strand
AAACAGCACTGAAAGTGGAGAACCCGTTTGGTCGATTTTTTTGCCCCAATAACCAGCAGTAAAAAAATAACCAGCATTTGCAAGCATAGCCCAGAACGCAACTTGACTCATTGAAATTTTTAGTTCTTTTGTAAAATAATATGGAAAATAAGGCCCTACCATTTGTATCATACCATTAAAAAGCGCAAAAAATATTAGCAAATTCCTATAATTTTTTTGTTTCAGAATCTCTTTGATAGAATCGAAAACAGATGAACTGGGAACTAAAAGTTCAGGATGTTTTTTGATTTTTATATCTGGAATCTGAAGTAATAAAAACAATGACAAAAAAGCGCATAAAACAGCCAAAATGCCAATCATTGCATAGCCAAAATAAAAACCATTAGGTTTCCATGGCACAACTGCTGCTGCAATTAAATTTGCACCAATGAGTGTGGCCATAACATATGTTTGTCTTACACCCCAAAAACGTCCTTGAAATCCAGATCTAACCAGTCCACGCACCCAAGTCAACCAAGTTACATCCCCAAGACTGCCAAAAAGAGACGAAAAAATAGCAGCAGGAAAATATATCCCCCACCTTAAACTTCTTACTCCTAACCCTAGTGCTAAAAGTAATATAACTAACCAAATCGATCTTGAGAAAACTGCAAAAAATAGTGTTGATTTTTTAACTGATATATTTTTTTCGAACAAGTAAATCCCTAAAATTTGTCCGATAGAACCCACCCATGGCAGAGAAATCATCAAAGTTACCACATGAATACTGGCGCCAAGCTCTCCAGCTAAACCACTTAGATATGTTGGACCAATCCAGGTCACATATGCATTTGCTAATGCACCCTCTAAAAATAAAAGTTTTAAAACCGTCCTAAATGATTTTGTTTTTTGCATTTTAAAACATGGCCTTGGGTTTCTTTTTAAAGCTCAGCACAATCCAATAAAGAACACCTAAAATTACAATAGCCGCCACGAACCATATAAGCTTTGCCTTCATAACACGCACCATATCTTCTGGCGAATTCAATAACTCTGGCGCATCGCCAATCACCCTGTTTCCAAACCAAGACAACACAAAACACCAAAGCCCAGCTCCAACTGTGGTTGCTACGGAAAAAGAAAGCATAGGCATTTTGAAAACACCAGCCGGAATAGAAATAAGATGCCTAACAACAGGAAGGAAACGAGCAATAAAAATACCGGTGCTTCCATATGCTTTGACCCAATTTGAGGCAAGTTCCAGCTTATCTGGTGGCAAAAACAAGTATTTTCCAAATCGTTTTATGAGCGGAAAACCAAAGTAACGTGCAGCTAGATAATTTAAAAGAGAACCAAAATAACTACCAGCAGTACCAGCTAAAACCACTAACCAAAAATTCATTTTTCCTTGTGCAGCCCAAAATGCAGCCGGAGGCATGACTACTTCTGAGGGAACTGGCAAAACAGAACTTTCCATGGCCATTAAAATAAACACACCCCAATAACCCCAAGCCTCGACCCAATGAAACCAAATTTTAATAAGTTCGTGTAACATAGTTATTATTATTATTTATTGTCATAATTTATAAAGATTGACCATGAAAAAGAATGTAATATGATATACATGCCAGTAGTAAGGAGATAATTTTATGGACACACCAAAAACCGCTCAAACATTTCCAGCCACAGTAGAATTAGAACCGGGCAAACACGCCTGGTGTGCTTGCGGCTTATCCCAACAACAGCCTTTTTGCGATGGAACGCATAAAAGCACAGACTTTCATCCAGTAAAATTTATAATCACAGAAAAAAAACAGGTTGTACTGTGCCAATGCAAGCAAACCAAAAATCCACCATATTGCGATGGCACACATAGCAGCCTATGACAAACAGCCAGGAACAATTAGCGTCTATCCAAATAGGCATCCAGGGAATGAGCTGTAGCTCGTGTGCTGCAAAAATCGAAAAAAAACTAAACACTTTGCCAGGAGTTAAGAAAGCTGTAGTAAATTTTGCAACTCACACAGCGTTTATTGACGGAAAAACTAGCCTTACAGAGATCAATAATATCATCAAAGCTCTAGGCTATGAAGTGGTTTCAGATCAAGAAATCAAGCCTACAGACAACAAACAAACCGCACTATCTTTGACAGAAAAATTGCAAATTGAAGAAAAAAAATCATTAAGATTCTAACAATTCCTGTAGTGACTTTTGGAATGCTCATGCTTGAAGACACGGCAACACGATTTCTGCAATTTACCTTTAGTTCCATTGTTGTTTTTATTTGCGGATGGCGTTTTTTTAAGCAAGCTATCTATTTGGGACTGCATGCTGCGGTAAGTATGGATACACTGATTGCTATAGGCACAGGAAGTGCATATTTTTACAGTATTTATATTTTTTCAAAAGGCGCACATGGCCTATATTTTGAATCAGCTACCACTATTATAACATTTATTTTATTAGGAAAATATTTCGAAGAAAGAACAAAACTTAAAACAAGCGAAGCTATCAGGAAACTTCACGAGCTTAGACCACAAAAATCACGTTTATTTAAAAACAATCAAGAATACGAGATAAATACGGCGGAGCTAAAACCTGGAGATGTTATTTTAGTTAAACCTGGCGAATGGATCTCAACTGATGGTGTAGTGATCGAAGGTTCATCTACAGTAAACGAATCCGTAATGACAGGTGAGAGCACCCCGGTTCTTAAAACAAAAAATCATAATGTAATTGGAGGAACTGTAAATTTAACCGGGAGACTGATCTTCGAGGTCTCTAAAACAGGAAGC
Organism: Deltaproteobacteria bacterium; assembly: GCA_016194835.1. Lineage (GTDB taxonomy): Bacteria > Bdellovibrionota > UBA1018 > UBA1018 > UBA1018 > JACRAO01. The sequence continues at coordinate 357 of JACQAU010000043.1, read as the reverse complement.
GAAACTGTTTTATCAAAAATAATCAAACTAATTGAGGAAGCACAAACCACAAAAGCACCAATACAAAAGCTAGCAGACAAAGTCACTGCTGTGTTTGTTCCTTTTGTATTAGGAGTAGCGCTATTAAGTTTTATTTTTTGGTTTTATAGAACTAATAACTTTTATGTTGCTATGGTTTCTTTTGTAAGTGTACTGATTATTGCTTGTCCTTGCGCACTGGGGCTTGCAACACCAACTGCTATTTTAGTGTCAACTACAGAGGCAGCTAAAAAGGGGATTTTGATTAAAAATGCCGAAGCTATCGAAAAGGCACATCAAACAAAAACGTTGGTTTTTGATAAAACAGGAACACTGACA
>JACQAU010000329.1 GCA_016194835.1 Deltaproteobacteria bacterium | reverse complement strand
TTAGACAAGGCTCTAGATGCCTATATTGCACAAGCTAGGCGGCAAAGTATGGCAGAACTCTTAGGTACTGATTTTTTCGAAGGAAGTTTAAAAACTATGAGAGAAAAAAATGGCCGTTCTCATAGATAGTTCTGTGTGGATTTCAGCAGCGAAACCACAAAATAAAGAATGTGTAGCATTAAAAAGGCTCATTCGTAAAAATGAGCTTATTTGCATTGCTCGACCAATTCAAGTCGAAGTATGTCAAGGATCTCGGACTGAGGCGGAGTTCCATAAGCTATGGGAGTCTTTTTTGGGATTTGATTTTTTAGAAATCACTGATCGTCATTGGGGTTTGTCTGCATGGAATTATTTTAAGTGCAAGAAAAAGGGCATTAATTCATCTACTTTAAATTGTTTAATTGCAACTCTAGCAAAAGAGTACAATGTCCCACTGTGGACGTTAGATAGGGATTTCGAAAAGATGCAGGTTTTTATTGGTTTTGAGTTTGCGTCAGACTATAACTAGACAAATGGCTATTTCTCAAGAGCTAGATGTTTTGCTAAACCCAATGTTTTAGGAGAAGCTTTTTCATTGCCAAGATGAGCTTGAAGAATCTGATCTTCCTTTTCGAGTAGATGTAATGGATTGGAATTCGATTTCAAAATCGTTTCAAAGTGTTATAGAAAAGAAATACGAAGTGTTGTCTATAAAAACTTAATTTTAGAATACGTTTGGGATCTATAGTCTCTTCAGCACCAGGGTTTTCGCTCGTATTATAATGAATGCAAATTATCAAGCCAATTTGCCAAATCCATTACTGCAATATTTCTAGACTGATATTCTTTCTCTAGCTTATAAACTAGTTGAAATGCTTGTTTACATTCGCTACGGTCAACGAGATATCGAAGATGTGGAGAAATCGCATCATCTGATGTTTTAACCTCAATAAGCCAAAATGGCTTCCTATTATAAGTAACCACGAAATCGACTTCTCGCTGATCACGATCTCTAAAATAATGCAGTTCCATCTTTTTGCCTTCAGTATCTCTTTTAAAATGGCAAAATTTTAGCAAAGCACAAGCAACTAAATTTTCCAGTTTTATACCACTTGCATCCTGTGTATAAGATGCCGCGCAATCATAAAAATAAAATTTTGGCTCTTTTCTTATAGATCTAGAAAATTTTCCTTCGTATGGATACACAAGAAATATAAGAAACAGCTTTTCTAACAAGAAAATCCATTGTTTTGCGGTCGGCGCTGAAATATGAAGATCCGTAGCTAGGTGCTGGTAATTAATAATGCCTGGTCCTCGATCCCTGATAATTTCAATAAGATGCTGAAAGCCACTTAACGACAAAATATGTGATAAATCTTTAATATCTTCTTTAACAACCAAATCAAATCTATCATTACATAACCTTTCTGAATCTTCCGGATTCAGAAAGGACTCTGGAAACCCCCCTGTAAGCAGTAGTCTCTCCAAGCGTAGTTTTGCAGGTGTATTATTTAAAAAGAATCTACTTTCAGCAACGTCTATTGGGTGTAACCTGTAATAGAAATACCGTCCGGTTAGAGCATCACCCGCATTTTTTAAAGTTTCAAGCCTTGCACTTCCGGTTATAAGTAATGGAGGATGTGCTTCATCTGAATCTAAAATTCCTTTCAGAAAGTTTTTCCATTTCTTAAACTTATGAAGTTCATCCAAAATCAAAATAGTTGCATTAGATGACCAATCATGTTTTGAAATTCTTAGTTTATCTTTGGGAACATCCCAGTTTAAGTAGCACGACGTACTTGCGAACAAGGTTTTAGCCAGCGTGGTTTTCCCACATTGCCTTGGCCCAGAAAGTAAAATTGCTTTTTTCTTTAAGTCTTTTAGTATAAATGGTGTTAAATACCTCATGCTCCAATTATAAAGCCTATTTTAGTTTTGTCGCAACAAAAATAAAATAGGCTTTATAATTGGAGTGTTTTACGCTAAGCATTATGTACACAATTAGCCATAAGTGAATCTATAGCTTTCAAACTTACCCTTAAATAAATCAGGTTTTTTACCTTTCGAAAAACACACAGCAATCTCATCTGCTCTTTCGTTCCCATCGTGTCCGCTGTGTCCTGGAACATATTTCCAATCAATTGACGACGGATAGAGTTCTGTCAATGTCAATAATTTTTCCCAAATCTTGCGATTAGCCACTTCTTTTTTATTAAAATTTTTCCACCCGTTTTTTCGCCATTTATGGACCCAATCGGTAATACCATTTATGACATACTTTGAGTCCGTATATATAGTGATGGGCTCTGTTCTGTGTTGTAAGGCTTTCAATGCTTCGATAGCTGCTGTTAATTCCATTTGATTATTAGTTGTAGTTTTTTCGTGGCCACCAGTTTCCTTGACATAAACATCAGGCAAAATCAAAACAACTCCCCAACCACCAGGGCCAGGGTTTCCTTTACAGGCACCATCTACAAAAACATGGATATGATTTCTTTTGAAGTGCTGCATCATAATATAAGTTTATTATTAAATACTAACTAAACTGTATTACATCTATATATCAAAAAGCTAAGGCAAGTTCAGAGAAAAATTTAAAAATCAGCACCGTTAAAACTGTAATAAGGATTAAAAGACAAAGACTTTTCTTGTTTCTTAAAAAAGACTGGGGTTTTAGCTTCTCGCTACTTTCCATAAATATATAATGCTCCTCGCAGTTATCCGTATAATTTAATAAGCAATTTAAGTGCCAAAAATGAGAGTTGGTAAATCCAATTATTTCAATGACATGACGAAGCACGATTGGCGCTGGTAGCAAATTGTACCAAAACTGCTGGGTTTAAACTGTCACCACACACTCCACCCCCGTGTTGGTCTTACTATTGACTGGAACATAATGGCAGCATAATACTAAGGGTACTGCAATTTATGAACAAACATACTTATTTAAATAGTCAAAACGCTAATTATATTGATGAGTTATATCGGAAATACCATCAAAATTCTAACAGCATTGAGCCTTCTTGGCGGTATTTTTTTGAAGGCTTTGAATTCACTCAAGAAGTAAAGCCACCAACCAAGGATATTAGTGGGTCTAAAGAAACGGATTTAGTTAATGCATACAGAGAAAAAGGCAAATTTTTAGCTAATATTGATCCATTAATCGAGCCCCCAACTTCCCATCCGCTATTAGATCTCTCACGTTTTGGACTAGACACAATAAAATATGGCAAGGTCATTAATCAACTAAAAGAAACTTATTGTCGCACTATCGCTGTTGAATTTACACACATCGAACATAGAGAAGCTAGAGAATGGCTACAAGAAAAAATGGAGAGCACGAAAAATACGCCTGCACTTACCAATGATCAAAGAAAAAAAATTTTACAAAGACTTACGCAAAGTGAAGCTTTCGAAAAATTTTTGCATACAAGATATGTAGCTCAAAAAAGATTTTCTTTAGAAGGAGGAGAATCACTAATTATTGCTTTGGATTGTATGATCGAAACCGGTTCAAACTTAGGTGCTAAAGAATTTGTTTTAGGCATGGCACATCGAGGAAGACTTAATGTCCTTACTCATATTTTTGGCAAAAAACCAGAATATATTTTTACAGAATTCGAAGCAAAATATCAGACCAATGACTCTTTGGGAGAAGGCGATGTAAAATACCACAAGGGCTATTCGGCTGATATCTCTACCTTACAAGGCAAGACTGTGCATTTGTCGCTAGCTTCTAATCCAAGCCACCTAGAAGCCATAAACCCGGTGATAGAAGGTATAACCCGCGCAAAACAAGAACTACACAAAGACAGAAATAGAACTCAAGTGCTTCCTATTACTATTCATGGAGATGCTGCCCTTTCGGGCCAGGGTATTTGTTATGAAACTCTAAACCTCTCGCAACTTGACGGCTACACCACAGGTGGTACTTTACATATTGTTGTAAATAATCAAATCGGTTTCACCGCTATACCACAGGAATGCCGCTCGACTACTTATTGCACAGATTTAGCAAAAATGCTGGATATTCCGATTTTTCATGTTAACGGAGATGACCCAGAAGCTGTATGGTTTGTTTCAAAATTAGCAACCGAGTACAGGCAGAAATTTAACACTGACGTGTTTATTGATATTATTTGTTATCGCAGACAAGGTCACAACGAGTCAGATGAACCAACTTTTACTCAACCTGCGATGTATAAAAAAATTAAAACACATCCCACCATAAGAGAGATATATGAAAAAAAACTAGTGCAATCTTCTATTTTGACTGAAACCGAGTCTAAAAACATGTTTGATGAGATCATGCTCGATCTGACACAAGCTCAAAAACATGCACAAGAAAAAACACCACAGCCATATGTTTCAGTTTTTGAGGGACAATGGTCGGGATTTAAACAACCAACATATAAAGACATTTTTACTCAGATCACTACTTCAGTTTCAGAAGAAATATTAAAAAAGCTCTCAGACAAGCTAAACCACGTCCCACCTGCCTTTGCTTTGCATCCAAAACTAAATCGTTTTTTTAAAACACGAGATCACTCCGTACAGTCAGGGAGTGGTATTGACTGGGGAAATGGCGAAATATTGGCGTATGCCACATTGTTGCTAGAAAACTATGCAGTCAGACTTTCTGGACAAGACGCAGGTCGTGGTACTTTTACACACAGGCATGCTATTTTATATGATTATAATACTAACGAAATTTATATTCCGCTTAATCACTTAGATGAAAAGCAAGCGCCATTTTTTGTTTACAATAGTCATTTATCTGAGGCTGCTGTCATGGGATTTGAGTTTGGTTATTCTTTGGCAAACCCAAGATCCTTAGTGATTTGGGAAGCACAATTTGGAGATTTTACAAATGGAGCGCAGGTAATAATCGATCAATTTATTTCTTCCTCAGAATCTAAGTGGCAGCGCATGAGTGGTCTGGTTCTTTTATTGCCACATGGCTATGAAGGTCAGGGACCAGAGCATTCGAGTGCACGATTGGAACGATTTTTGAGTTTATGTGGTAAAAATAATATTATAGTTTGTAATCTAACTACACCAGCTCAACTTTTTCATGCACTACGCCGCCAAATGAAACGAGATTTTAGGAAGCCATTAATAATTATGTCTCCTAAAAGTTTACTCAGGCATCCCCTAGCGGTCTCTGATCTGAGTGAGTTTACTAAGCATGGATTTCAAGAAGTCATAGACGATCCAGTTATTACAGAACCTGACCAAATAAAAAGATTGCTTATTTGCAGTGGAAAAATTTATTATGACCTGTCTAGTGAAAGATCTGTGCGAAAATTATTTAACATAGCTCTAATCAGAATCGAGCAGCTTTATCCATGGCCGGAAACGCTATTGGCTTATACTTTAAACCGTTACAAAAATGTAAGTGAAATATTTTGGGTACAAGAAGAGCCACAAAATATGGGAGCCTGGAGTTTTGTCAGTATGCAATCATTAAGCACTTCGGTTGTATATATTGGTAGGGAAATCGGGTCTGCTCCTGCTGTGGGGTCGTCAAAACTTCATGAACAAGAGCAAAAAGAAATCATAGACCAGGCATTAAAAATTAACTAATATGAAAGCACCACGGAGATATAATGAGTAACATAATCGCACCAAACGTTGGCGAATCAATCACTGTCGTTAGTATTTTGAAATGGCTAAAGCAGGACGGCCAATTTGTCACATCTGGGGAGCTCTTGTTGGAAATCGAATCAGACAAAGCCACCGTCGAGTTAGTAGCTCCAAGTACTGGTGTATTGAAAATTTTAAAACAAAACGGAGAAAAAGTCCCTATTGGCGAAATCATTGGAACAGTTGACGATGCAGCAAATCCATCACCAACACATTTGGCTCCATCAGCAAGAAAAGCAGCATTAGAAAAAAAGATTGACCCTACACTAATTGCTGGAACTGGTAAAGACGGAAGAGTTACTAAGGGAGATGTTTTGCAATTTACTCAGCCAGCCACTGTACAACCCATCATGAAAGGCGCCAGTATACAAGCCAACATATACGAAAGGCGGGTTGCTATGTCCACACTGCGCAGTCGTATTGCAGAACGACTAGTACAAGCACAGCAAACGGCAGCGATTTTGACGACATTTAATGAAATTGATATGAGCAAAGTCATTGCCCTACGAAATAAAGAAAAAGAAAATTTCAAAGCAAAACATGGTGTAGCACTGAGTTTTATGTCTTTTTTCACAAAGGCATCTGTTGAAGGATTAAAAGTCGTGCCAGAAATTAATGCTTATGTCGAAGACAACACAATCATTTATCATGATTACTATGATATTGGTATTGCGGTTGGAACAGATCGTGGACTTGTTGTACCTGTTCTTAGGGATGTCGAGAAAATAAATTTTGTAGAAATGGAAAAAACATTAACAGAGCTTGCCGTTAAGGCAAGAGAAGGCAAGTTATCTATCCCAGAAATGACTGGCGGTACGTTTACAATTTCAAACGGCGGGGTTTACGGATCACTGTTGTCAACGCCTATTTTGAATCCCCCTCAAAGTGGTATTTTAGGAATGCATAAAATCGAGGAACGGCCTGTTGCAATTTCTGGCAAAATAGAAATAAAACCAATGATGTACGTTGCGCTTTCTTATGACCACCGCATAGTGGATGGCAAAGGCGCTGTTACATTTTTAGT
>JACQAU010000340.1 GCA_016194835.1 Deltaproteobacteria bacterium | reverse complement strand
CAGTGTACTAGCACAATTGATGCCTGCTGTGTCAAAGGAATAAACATTACAATTTGTTTCATATTTTGTTTCAATCGCAAGTTAATATATTGATATCATTAATATTTTACTGTTATTGATTTGTTTCATAATTTGTTTCATAATTAACATATTGTGACACAGCGTAAAAAAGAAACTCTAGTAAATCAACTAATGCATATTTTAAAAACAGATGGTGTGTTAACCTCACAAGAACTAACACGAAAACTAGAAATTAGTCGTCCAACACTCTCACGTCTTATCAGTAAAGCTCCCCACTCTCTCATGCGCTTAGGAAAAACCAGAGCCATAAACTATGGCGCAACCCGTGAAATACCTGGCCTCGGAAGCAAATTGCCAATGTTTAAAGTTAACGAATCTGGACAGCTCAGTGCAGTTGGAAATTTTATTATTTTACATAAAGAATATTACGCAGCTGCACCACAAAACACTATATTTTCAGGACTTCCCCCTGAGATGTTCGACATGGCCCCACAGGGATTTATGGGGCGTGCATTTATTCAAAAATTTGCAAATGAATTAAATCTTCCTACCAGGTTAGAAAACTGGTCTAATGATCATATTTTAATTGCAATCTCACGCCGTGGCGAAGACCTTCCGGGCAATTTAATCATAGGAAAAGAAAGTGCCGAGCGTTTTACAAAGCTAAATATAAACTCAATAAGCCATAAACAGTACACAAACTTGGCTCTCTTATCTTTGAGTGGACAACCTATTGGCTCTTCGGCTGGAGGGGAACAACCAAAGTTTTCTGCTTACGTAGCCGGCAGGCAATGTATTATCAAATTTGCGGGAATAGACCACTCTAAAGCTCAATTGCGGTGGAAAGATCTGCTCATAAGTGAGTTTATCGCACTTCAAATACTAAAAGAACATCAAATATCCTCGTCAAAAGCTGAGCTTGTGTTTCAAGGTAAAATGGTTTTCTTAGTAGTAGAAAGATTTGATCGCACTGGTCCAAAAGGCAGATGCGCAGTTTTAACGCTAGCAGCAATTGAAAACTTACTCTTTGGTGCCCGTGATAGTTGGTCATCTTCAGCCGAAAGACTAGAAAGGGCAAACCATATTGATAAAAATACAGAAAGATGCATAAAATTATTAGACGCCTTTGGAGTAATGATCGCAGATTCAGATAGACATTTTCACAACATTGCATTTTTTTCACAATCAACTTTTGATCACAAATTTCAAACACTCAAATTTAAACTTGCACCTGCATTTGATAAATTGCCAATGCTCTTTGCTCCCATTTCAGGACAAGTTATTGAAAAAAAATTTGAATTACCAATTCCTAGCTCAGAGATGTTAGATGTCTGGGAAGAAGCAAGAGATCTTGCCATTCAATTCTGGGACAAAGTATCAAAAGAAAAAACAATATCAGAACATTTTAGGAAAATAGCGAGATTCTGTAAGAATATTCTTCTTTAACCGAATTAAAGCACCGAGCTTACGAAGAACGGAGCCACAGTCCAGATTTCAGATAATACGAGTCTATTTGAGGGTCTTTAGTTTGGCATCTTCAAAACTAAAGTCCAACCCTATTATCTGAAATCTGTTTCTGGACTGTAGCTTCGAACTCCGTTCTGAGAACCTGCTGATAACTAAAAAGTACTTTTTGAAATGACATATTCCATAAAAAAGTCTATAGTGGAGAAATGACTTCCAAAATAGAAACCTCTATCTTTCCTCGTTTATTGAACGTCCAGGCTCATAAGAGTTTTTTTCTTTTTGGACCTCGCGGTACTGGGAAATCATCGTGGATTCTTCGTCACTTTCCAAATAGCCATATTTTCGATCTCTTAGCAAGTGAGACTTACAATCGACTTTTGGCCCGTCCCCAAGAACTGCTCAGTTTGGTTCCAGCAGAAAAAAAACGCTACCCGATAGTGATCGACGAGGTTCAGAGGATTCCAGAGCTTTTGAACGAAGTGCATCGACTCATAGAACGAGAAAAGCTCGTTTTTATTCTCACGGGTTCAAGCGCTCGTAAGCTCAGGCGACATGGGGTTAATCTATTGGCTGGACGGGCACTGACTTATGCGCTTTTCCCGCTTACAGCTGCAGAGCTTGGGGATTCTTTTCGGCTTTCTGATGCACTAAAATGGGGCACCTTGCCTGGACGATTCGCGGAAAATGATCCACATGCGTTTCTAGAAAGCTACGTTGCAACCTACCTTCGTGAAGAGATTCAACAAGAAGGATTAACTAGAAATCTGAGCTCCTTCAGGCGATTTCTTGAAACCGCAACATTCAGCCAGGCTGCACCACTCGTAGTAACCAATGTGGCTAATGATGCTGACGTTGAGCGAAAAACCGTTGAAGAATATTTTTCTATTTTAGATGACCTAATGATTGGTGCACGCATCCCTGTATTTACCAAACGAGCCAAGCGCGAAATGCTGAATAAAACCAAGTTTTTCTTTTTTGATGCAGGAGTTTTTCGTACCCTGAGGCCTAAAGGGCCTCTTGATGTATCTAGTGAGATTGACGGTGCGACACTTGAGACTTTGGTTTTCAACGAGCTACGAGCCCTGAATGCATATGAGAAACTAAGGTATGAGATATATTATTGGCGCACAAAATCTAAGCATGAGGTCGATTTCGTGCTCTATGGAGAGCAAGGTTTGGTTGCCATTGAAGTTAAAACCAGTTCGCGCGTAAGATCGGAGTATCTATCAGGGCTGAAGCTTTTTCTAAAAGACTATCCAATGGCTCGTGCCAGATTGTTCTATGGCGGTAATCGTCGTTATCATGATTCAGGAATAGATGTGATACCTGTTGCAGAGTTCTTTAAAGACGCTAAGAAAAGCCTTTAGTTTTTATAAAAAAATTGCTCTGATTTGCATTTATCCCAAATTATGGTATATTTCTATTAAATGCTCTGGAATGTCCGCTTAACTAACAAAGCCGCAAAACAGCTGTCAAAACTACCAGACGAGATCAGAATTCGAGTGGGCGCTCTGATGACGGACATCCGGAACCGCGGCCCGATTGTTCCTGAATGGAAAAATTTCGGGAAACTTCGGGGTTTGTCAGAATGCTATCATTGCCATGTAAAGGCCGGTCGCCCGACCTATGTGGTGTGTTGGCAGATTACTCAACGCGAAATCAGGATTATTGAGGTGTACTATGTCGGAACCCATGAGAAAGACCCTTACTGAAGTCGTTCAGATTACCATTGAGGGAAAACGCCCACGGCTTTTTCTTGTTCCAAAGGAAAAAGCCAGAAGTGTTGCTAATTTGATCGAAGAATTTGAATCAAATACAGTATCTCTCGAAGATGCTTTTAAAGATCTTTACGATAAGTTCTCCAGAGCTGGAACAACTCTTCATGGATTTCGGCTTCGGGATTCACTTACCCAAGAGGAGCTGGCTAAGATACTTGTAGTGAAGCAATCTCATATTTCTGAAATGGAGCGTGGCGTTCGTCCAATTGGTAAGCAAATGGCTATGCGGCTGGCAAAAGTTTTTAAAACTGACTACCGCTCATTTTTAACTGCTGCAGATTAGATATGCCAACTCAAGTCTGATTCAGTTCCTTAAGTCTTTTTTCAGCTTCTTGACGTATGGCTTCAAGCACCGGATCTTTTATTTTCTGTGGCCTTACAGCCTGTCTTTGAACTTGTGGTGTTTGCGGAGTATTTGGTCTGGGTTGTTTATTAAAAAAACGTTTTTTATCCCCAAATTTTCTTGGATCTGCTTTTTCAGTCGATGTCATAGCAGGATTTGCCTTTTCTACTGGTGATGGTTTCATTACTTCTTCCTTTACAAAAGTAACAGGAATAGGTCTCATCCTAACTTCATTTTTGGGCTTTTTTTGAAAACGATCCTGATCTCTCCTGCCTCCTCGTGGCCGTCGTTGTCCTCTACCATCTCTCTCCCCTCTATGAAAATCAGACCGATCTCTACGTCCTCTCATAGAATTTACTAATGCAGGATAATATTCTGGTAAAAAAACATGTTCTCCATGTTTTTCAGAACGCTCTGGAAGTCTATCTTTCTCACCCGCAACAAAAACTACTACCCTTTTTAAACCTTGTGCACGATTTCTGATCGTTTCAATAGCATTCAAAAACATTTGCAATTTGTCAGCCTCTCGTTTTGTCGCTTGCCCAATAGTTTGATGAATTTCTTCGATAGACTTTCCCGCAGCAGTGAGCATCTCCATTGTTCTTAAAGCATCGATTAACTCAATCCCATTATACTCAGTGATAGTTTTCACAATTAAAATCCTCTATATACACTATGCCAAATCTCGACTAAGTTGCTTATTCTTATTACAACTTCATAGATTACTCAAGTATAATGAGTAACATAATTAAACTATAATTACTTGTAACTAGCTTCGTATGTAAGTGTTTTTAAAAAATAAAATTCTTCTACTTTTAATACCTTAGTTTTTACAAACGGATCAAAAAAGGCATGTGTAGACACATAAAGTGCTTGATTTTCATCATCCGAAGAGCCTTCACAATTCTTATATGGCTCAATGTCTTCAAAACACTTCTGAATCGTAGCAAAAGTCTGTTCACATCCCCCTGTTACCTTTTCCTGGATATGAATGCTTAATATTGCTTTTAATTCAATTTTCCCAATTAAATTAACATTTAATAACTCATGTTTTACTGGAGCGTCATATTTATATAGAACACCAGTCTCTTCAATACTCAAATGACTGGTGCAATTAGCATCCATCCAAAACGGTTCTGACTCAGTTTCTCCATAGAAATACAAATTTCCCTTAAGATCTACTATCACAGGAAGTTTCCTGGCTTTATCGCTTTTTGGATTATCCAGATTATTAACAAGATAACTTTCTTTAGTTTTTACATTAGCTAAGTAAAATTGAACTGGATTAGTAAAAGCAAGTTTAAAGGCATTTGGCAACTCAGCTAATGACGTCTCAGCACGCAATGTGCTCCTATGCTCGGCAATGACCTCTAATAGCAGTGGTTCCATTTTGTAAAATCCGGAGAGTTCATCTGATCTCAAAGT
>JACQAU010000342.1 GCA_016194835.1 Deltaproteobacteria bacterium | reverse complement strand
AATGATTTTGTAAATCCAGTGGTCCCTGAAGAAGAATTTAGTTCAGATTATTATTTATTCGCAGTTGATCCACTGAATGCTAAAAGAATCTTAATACAAGAACCATTTACACAATTTGACGAATTTGCGCGTATTAGAGAACTTCCGGTGGGCAGAGTGACAACTGCTTTTATTTGGTATTCAGGAAACACTTGGTACAAACATTTTGAGGAAAGAGAATCTATTTTTTTTACTGGTTTCCCCTACCTAAAAACAACAATGAATCTTACTTATTTAAAATCAAATAGCTATAAAAATTTTAATGCCGATGTTCTAGAAATACAAATTAGTCCAGGCGAAATAACCAATGCGCTTACGGATCATGAAGTAGCAAGCGCAGTGGACAAGGATTTGCGTTCAATTATGCCAGAACTTCCTCCATTTTTAGATTTTAGAGTACATAGAATTGACAATTTCTCTTCTGTAACAGTGGGATCGGAAAAAACTAGACCACCTATTTTTAATTCATTGGATAATTTTTTTATTTTGGGAGATTATGTTTCACTTAAGCATAACGCCATATTTATGGAGAAAGTAACAGTAGTAGCTAAAACAGTTGTTAATCATATATTAGAAAGAGAACACTTAAACGAAGCAAAAATAAAAATATTAAGCAGTGAAACTCCTAATTTGATGGTCAAAACTATTCGCAAAGTTTTACATGTGCTCTAGAGATAAATATGCTAAGCTGGAGTTAAAATGGCTTTGAAATTACCATTTTGACACTGCCAAAAACTTAACAAAAACTAGAAAATAATCCACCGCGGAAATAATATTTAAATATTTGCTGTGCGTTATGTGTTTGATTATTATTAGGTTTTTTTTATTACTAAAATAGAGCAAGTATACAATTGCTCTCTGTATCAAAGTTTGGCACTCAATTTGCTGTGGTTATATATCATAATCATAAATTAAGGGCTGATTTCAAACCAATAGGGGCTTTTGAAACCAGTTTTTAATAAATAAGGGGGATAGTTTCATGAAAAAAATAACATTATTAACACTTATTACTGGAGCACTACTCAGTGTTTCTGCTTTTGCAGATCACGGACAAAGTGTTTCTATTACCTGTCAAAGTGTAGACTTTAACTATAGTCAATGCGATACGGGTATGTATATCGTTCATGCTTACCTAGAAGTACAGCTTTCAAATACTACCTGTGTTGAAGGTCAAACCTGGGGTCATAATGATAGGTCCATTTGGGTTAGCGGCGGATGCCGTGGCATTTTTAGAGTCTATGGCTATGGCAGCGGGGGTTACTACAGCCAAGTAAACATCAATTGCGCCAGCGTTGATTTCAATTATGCTGTATGCGACACAGGATTAAGGTGGATTGTTGACTCATATCTTATTTCACAACAATCAAAAAAACCATGTATACAGAATTCTACATGGGGCACACGAGATAATTCAATTTGGGTAAATAATGGCTGCCGTGGAGTTTTTCATGTAACAGGTTATAGATAATTACAAAACTGTTACTGTCACAGTTACCGTAACTGTGACAGTAACAGTAACTGTAAACAGGAAGCAGTTTACTTATTCCTGCGTGTACGGAATCACTTGCATTTCGTTTTCAGAAATACCTAAAGCTTTGACAATTGGTTCTTTCAAATCTTTAGCAGTCCCCAAAACGGTTACTACTAACTGATCTGGTTTTAAAAAATTTTTGATAGCTTGATTTACCTGATTTAGAGTTAGTTTAGAAACTTCTTCACGATATCTCGTCATAAAACCAGAAGGCAAATCTAGTGTTTTTTCTAATAGCAGGTTTTCTACTCTCTTTTGTGGTGTGTTAAACATAAAACCAGAATTATTAATAATATTTTTTTGTGCCCGTTCAAATTCTTCTGGAGTTAATCCTTTTTCTCTAAAATCTCTAATCATATTCAGTGTATAAATTAGTGCATCAGGCGCGTCTTTGATTTTTGGATATAAATTAAATTGCCATGAACGCGGTTGTTTTCCCATCCTGAAAAAACTGTTAGCGCCATAGCTCCAACCACGTTTCACTCTTATTTCTTCCATCATCTTAGTGGTAAACAAAGGACCTCCAAAAGCATAATTTGCCAAATAAAGCGGAAAATAATCCTTATCTGTCATTAGTATTCCGATTTGTCCTCCATACATTTGGGTTTGTGTGCGATCTGGTTTGTCGATGAAATAAAATTTTT
>JACQAU010000341.1 GCA_016194835.1 Deltaproteobacteria bacterium | reverse complement strand
GTAAGACTTAAGTTAATTCCTAAGTAGTTTTGAAAGTCTTCTTTTTTCATGTAAACAAAAAGCGCACCTTTTTCATAATAATTTTTAAACTGTTCAACCGGGATTTCCTGATTTCTATTTACAATTCTCACAAATTTTTGAGGAGAAAGTCTGATATATAAATCATATGGGATTTTTTTGGTATGTGATTTTGAAATCTTTTTCTCAATCTCTTTGCTAGAAATGAAATCCAGCATATTTAATTTACTAAAGGATTCATCTGGAGAATCAATAATTTCTGCCTGGTGCGTCATTTTAGTCTTCTTAGCCCTTTATGATAGATCGTCAATTTTGCTTTGCGTCTTTAAGAACTTAACGCTATCTTGATGTGTTTATGATCGAGACCAAAGCACTTTGCCGACACTTTAGAACCACCATCAAGGACGAAGGGATGCGCGGTGTTATGCGCCTGCTGATAAAACCAAGCTACAAAACTACAGAAGCTCTTAAGAATGTTAGCTTTCAAATAGAACGTGGAAATTTTATTGGTTTAATTGGAGCTAATGGCGCCGGGAAAACAACACTTTTAAAAATACTCTCCGGACTTATTCCGCCCACCTCTGGCAATGCAAAAGTAATGAACTTTGTCCCGTTTGAGCGATCCATTGATTTTCGTAAAAAAATATCCCTAGTAATGGGGCAAAAAGCACAACTTTGGTGGGATCTAAGTGCTTTAGATGCATTTGACCTATTAAGAGCTATTTATGAAATTCCTTATCCTTCATACAAAAAAAGATTAAACGAACTCACAGAACTCTTAAACGTAAATCGGCTTTTAAAAACTCAAATCAGAAAACTCTCATTAGGTGAGCGCATGAAAATGGAACTCATTGGAGCTCTAATTCATTGGCCAGAAGTTATTTTTTTAGATGAACCAACTATAGGCCTGGATATTCTAGCTGCACATAATTTGAGAGGTTTTCTAAAACAATTTAATCAAAGTCACAAAGCTACCATTATTCTCACAAGTCATAATATGGAAGATATTGAAGAACTATGCCCTAGAATACTAATTTTAAAAACTGGTGAACTTATTTATGACGGGTCCCCAAATACACTTACCAAAAAAGGCGAAATTAGATTGAAATTACTGCTTCTACAATATCCTACGCCAGAAGAATTAGCTAAAACCACTGAACTACCAATAACACAAATAGAAGTAGAACAAGAATCACAAAATCCAAAACACATCATATTTCATATCAAAAAAGAGTTAATCATTACTGTATTACAAAAACTCATGCGCCTGTACCAAGTCATTGATATGAGCATCGAAGAACAAAGTTTAGAAACTGTGATCCAGCAAATTTATGAAAAAAATAATTAATTTGCACTGGAGAGCTGCGGCTCTCAAAAATGGATTCATGGATGCCGTGGCATATAGAGCTGAATTTTTCATTGATATTATAGGTTCAGCTTTGGTGCCAGCTAGTATACAACTAATACTTTGGTACGCTGTCTTTTATGTTGGACAGGCAAACTCATTTGGCGGAATGAGTTTTATAGAACTAATTAACTATACGATCATATCTGTTTTATTTTCACAAATTCGCGGCGGGAACCAAGACTTTGAATTACAAGAAATGATCCGCACCGGTAATCTAAGTCAACATCTCTTGAAACCAATAGGGATAGTTGAGTTTGTTTATATCAGAGGAGTTGCCCCTAAATTGGTCATTGCTTCAGTATGCATCTGTATTGGAGTAGTTTTGAGCATTTGGTTACCAATCACGGTACCTCGCATTTTTGGTGCTATGTTTTTAGCACTACTTGGCAATATCATTCACTACCAAGTGGGAGCTATCCTATCCACTTTTTCTTTTCTTTGGGAAGAAGCCTATAGCGTTCTCATGGTAAAAAATCTGATTGTTAGCATTCTTTCAGGTGAGCTCTTACCTCTAAATTTATTTCCAGCAAGCATGAGCTGGGTATGGAAAGCAACGCCATTTTATTTGTATGTTTTTGGACCCACACAGTTTGCATTAGGCAAGTGGTCGGTGGCTCAATACCTTCATGCATTAGGGGTTAGCGTAGTTTGGATTGCTGTATTATGTGTTGGTATAAGAATTAGTTGGCACCTTGGTATTCGTAGGTATCAGAGTTTAGGTGGGTAAATTATGATTATCTTAAAAATACCTGTGAGGAGGTTTTAGATAAATTAATTTTGGGATATTTTTAAAATAATTTTATTCGCTCAGGCGCGGCATCCTGCCTTTGGGGCCCCCTTTGACATCCATGTCGAGCCGCATCCGGCTGCCCCAAAGCCTTCTCTCACAAAATTATTTTAAAAATATCCCAAAATTAATTCATAGAAATACTACACCTCACAGGTATTTTTAAGATAGGCATAGATAATATTAGTTTATCAAGATAATAAAGGTAATAAATGCTACAGACACTGAGAAAATACTGTGAAGTTTATAGAATTCAGATCAAAAACAACTTGGCACGTGAGGCCAGCTATCGAACAAATTTTTTTACAATTGCACTAGTTGATCTAGTGTGGATTTGTGTCGAATTCAGTTTATTCAAAGTCATCTACGCGAATACACCTTCTTTGGCTGGCTGGAGACAAGAGCAAGTGTTTTTCTTCTTAGGTGTTTTTTTTACTTCCGACGCTTTATTTACTTTTTTGTTCCAGAGAAATTTTTGGACCTTTACTGACCTGGTCAACCGCGGTGAGCTGGATATTTTTTTAACCAAACCCATACATCCACTTTTTTTAGCGCTTACACGTTGGGTTAATTTTTCTGCGCTTTTTAATTTAGTTTTAGGAATTGCAATTTCTATTTTCTATGCCAAAGCAGCGGACTTTCTCGGAGGGTGGAAATGGATCTTATTTGTTAGCTGGTTAGGTATTGGACTACTAACTGCTATCTTATTACGATTTGCATTTGCCATTTGGGTTTTTTGGACAGAAAGAAGTTGGGCAATCTCCCAACTCTATTACCATTTCTTTTCGTTTGCCACTAAACCAGATGTAATTTATCCAAAAATTATCCGATACACGATCCTAACAGCACTTCCTTTTGCCCTCATCGGAAGCATACCGGCTAGAGCCCTTATGACAGGCCTAGAGATATATGAATACTTCTGGTTATTTGGCGTGCTTATAGTATTTTTCTTTTTTGACCGGTGGATGTGGAGAAAAGGTCTAAAGAGATATCAAAGCGCTAGCAGCTAATAGCGGTCGCCGTGGCGACCGGGCAATGGTAAATAAAAACTATAAAAATTATTAAATAAGCCTTGCGTATCTAAATATTTGACATAAAATTTATACCATCCATTCTGTCTTCCAGGGAGGGACAAAAACATGGCGTCTTTTAAAGATATTTGCTTTACCCCATCAGAATTTGCAAATCTTGTTAAAATTGAGAGAAATCAAATACCAGTACTCGAAGAACAAGGATTTTTAAAGACAATGAAAAAACGCGTAGGAAACGTGGATCGAAAAATGATCTCGCTAGAGGGCATAAGAGAATATTGCAAACAACTACAAAATATCGGTCGCCACGGCGACCAAGAAAGTACAGTCACTAATCAGTCGATACAAGATATAACACCACCTACTGAAGGTCAGAATTTAGCTCCGGTCGCCGCGGCGACCGGGTTTGCACCGCAAACTCTAAAACATAAAATACAAATGTTTTATAATGTCAAAGGTGGCACAGGAAAATCCACACTAACGGCGCAGTACGTTATGCGCGCCGCAATGATGGGATATAATATTTTAGCTCTGGACTTAGACGGTCAAGGACATTTGACAGTAAATCTGGATATTTTAGATGCTCACGAAAGGCCCACCATTTACGATGTACTAATCAATGATTTGCCAATTCAAGAAGCTATTATAAATGTCGCTCCTGGATTAGACTTAGTTCCAGGAAATTTGGGGCTGTGCAATATAGAAATACCACTTAATCAAAAAACCAGAAGAGAATACAGACTAACAGAATCAATAAAAAAAATCAGTGAGCACTATGATCTTATTGTAGCCGACACAAACCCCGCAGCATCGATTTTAAACTGTTCGATGTTAGTAGCAGCAGATCTAGTAAACGTAGTTTGCGCCACAAACCCATTATCGTTTCATGGAATGTCATTGGTAATGGCTACAATCGAAGAAATGGAAAAAGAATTCAGCCGAAAGCTAGAAGTAAAAATTATTCCCAATTTTTACGATAGGCGCGAGGTTATTAGTCAAGAAGTGTTAGGAGAACTTAAAATACAATTTGCATCACACTGTTCAAAAACAGTAATCAATAAAACTGTAGATTTCAATGAAGCTACTAAGCGTAGAACCACGGTGTGGGACGTCAACCCACGCGGTGTGGCAGCACTAGATCTAAGTGCATTAACTGAAGAGCTTTTATTTAACTAAGAAAGGAAAAAATAATCATGGACGAAACCAAGGAAAACACAAAGGAACAAGAAACAAAAATCAAAACAAGACCGGGAAGTGGATTCTTAAAACAACTCTATTCATCAGCACGCACAACAGCAGAAAATACGCATTCTAACTTTAAAAACTTAACCACTTTTTTAGTCAATTTTGTTCAAGTCGAGAAGATTGACGCTTCTGAGCTGCAAGTAAGAACACACTTTGATGACGAAGAAATCAAAACTTTGGCAAACTCGATCAAAGAACACGGGGTACTGCAACCAATCTTGGTAGTGCAGAATGGAGACCGATATAAAGTAATTGCCGGAGAAAGAAGACTGCGCGCGACAAAACTTGCTGGATTAGAGAGAATCCCAGCTAGAGTACTTTCTACAGATGATAAAGCCACACATGAAATTGCTCTTAGAGAAAACCTAGACAGAGTTGATTTACATCCCATAGAAGAAGGAGAAGGCTATTTGTCACTTTTAGAAAACCAAACTTATACAAGCTATGAAAGCATAGCTAAAGCCTTTGGAAAGCCAAAATCCAGAATTACAGAGTGCATTGGTTTTACAAGATTACCAGATGACACAAAATTGGAGTTGATGCAAAGAAACATAAAAAACAGATCATTACTGCGCCAACTACTGCAAATTCCACCAGCGGACCATAAAAAAATCATCGAAGAAGCCTCGCAAAAAGAAGAAGTTTTACTCATTAATGAAAACAACGTTTCTGTAGACACTAAATCAAATGAAAAAGAAAAACTAACCGTAGCAGAGAAAAAAGAGCCCAAACCATTTGCGTTTCATTTTGATGGGAAAAAACTAGTAGTACCAAGTTTTGTTTGGAAAGTAGGCGAAGGCCCTGAAAGACTTAAGGAATACTTACAAGCATTAGCTAAAATTCAGGAGCAGACACGCGATCTATCATAAATCATGCACCATCCAGTCCCCAAAACCAAAATGGAAATAATAATGAGTTATATTTGAAATCCAATACCTTACACATCGCTAAAAACTCGGATTTAAAATTTTTTACCTCTATATTATATTTTTCAAACAGAACTTTAGAACCCAATATTTCTAAATCTGGATTTTCTTTCTTGAGTGCATTTAATAAATACAATAAAAATTCTTTGTCCCCGCCCCATTCGTGAACCATGTGCTTAAGATCTATGCCTCTACCCACTCCAGCATAAGCCATGATTTTTCCGTGAGTTTGAACATAATACCATTTCACGTTTTTATGTGCCGAAATCCATGATAAGTCTTTTTCGTCTAACAAAAGTCCAAAGGGCCGATTTTTTAAAAACGAAAAAATTTCATTGCTCCAACCCGTTTCTATAGTTATACCAACGTTTAACGTTGATTTTGGTATCTCACTTAATCTAACTCTCCACTGCTCTCCACAAAGTGTGAACCCCTGTTTTTCATACAAAGAATGCTCCGAACCCCAAAGAAATATCAAAGCGATATCCTGTGTCTTGGACCACTGAATAAGTTTGGAAATTAAATACGTAGCCAGTCCAAGTCCTCTAAATTTTTTGTCCGTAGCAACTGCACCTAGTATGCCGATTTTTAACAACCCGTTAGGAATTTTAAGCTCTGCAACACGTAAAGACGCTGTAGCGACAAGTACGGATTCAACATAAGTCCCTAATTGCAACATTGGTAAAGCATAGCGAGAATCCCACACTGGAAAATCGTCAAAAAAATGACCCTCAACTGGAACTGAAAACGCCTGATCTAATAAGTCTAAATAGTCATCCCTATGAGAAATCTCCAAAGTTCTTATCTGAAAATCAAAAACATTATTATGTTTTATTAACTCTAATCCCACCAAAAAATTATCTCATAATTTTTTTCTAAAGTCTCAAATCTAAGTGTCGATTAGTTTCATAGAAGGTTGTGAGTGACACAGGTCAATCGTGACTCTGGCCTCACAAACCCCCATAAGGTCAATGAATGACCATGGTGTAACCCTTCATGGAGGAAGGTATGGGATTGCGAATAAATACAAATGTCCCGTCACTGATCGCGCAGCGAAACTTACGATCAACGCGCGGTTCCTTAGATAGAACCCTCGAAAGACTTAGCTCTGGCTACAGAATCAATCACGCAGGTGATGATGCTGCAGGACTAGCTATATCGGAAAGCCTAAGAGCTCAACTAAGAGGGCTTTCGCAAGCGGAAAGAAACTCGCAAGATGGCATCTCTGTTGTACAAGTAGCCGAAGGAGCTCTGGCAGAAGTTTCTAATATTTTAATCCGCATGCGAGAATTGGGAGTACAAGCTGCTTCAGATACGATAGGACCAACTGAAAGAAAATTTTTAGACACTGAATTTCAACAACTCTTAGAAGAAATCGACCGCATTTCAAATAGCACTGAATATAACGGAGTATCACTGTTAAACGGAACAGGCTCTGCCTTTGAAATACAAATTGGCACTGGAAATAACCCCATTATTGATAGAGTAAAACTTTTTGATTCATCAGCAACTGACATTAATGTTATCTCACTTGGTATTAATTTAGCCTCAGTTAATGATAAAGTATCTGCTCAAAATAGCCTAAGTGCCATTGACCACTCAATTTCTATGGTTACAAAAATTCGCGCAGAATTTGGGGCAATGCAAAACCGACTTCAATCAGTAATAAATAATATTGCAATTAACAAAGAAAACATAGCGGCGGCCAATAGCAGAATTAGAGACGCTGATTTGGCAGAAGAAGCCACTGAGTTAACTAAAAATCAAATTTTAATGCAATCAGGAGTAGCGGTTTTAAGTCAAGCAAACGCTACTGCTAAAGCAGCTCTGGGACTTCTTAACCAGACTTAAGTTTATAAGGAGGAAGTAAAGGATGATGTAAAAAAAGTTTAAACCAAAAGCAAGGCCAATTGGCTCGTGCTTGTTTCCTGGAAAAAAACAAGGCAAAGGCAGCGAGTGCATTGTAAATCAAAGCATACTCGCTGCCAAATGCCTGGCTAAATACCTGAAACGGCATAACCTTTCTTTTGGGCTTACTGAGAACACAAAAACTGCACCAAATGTATGGGCATAAAACAGACAACATGGATTGTCTCTTAAATCAGTAGGTAAAAGGGTTTCTGATTGACGAATCTGAAAAGCAAGTTTCTTGGTCTCAGATTCTAAGTCAGGATAGTCTCCTTCTTTTGAGATGGTCTTAAAAGGAGGGTAGGACGCATTTGAGTGAAAAAATATGTGATTGGGAACCGCATTTTAAAAATCACTCGATGTTTAAACTTGCATGTCTCTTTGCATAAACATGGAGATGTGTGTGAATAAATCTAGCAGGAAGCTAACCGCATTTCTTCGGGATAAGTTTGCGGGCTAACAGGAGGAGGAGCATATGACCATGACGGGAGGATAAAATCATGGGCTTAAGAATAGCTACAAATACCACCGCGCTAAACGCGCAGCGACAGATGGCTAATACCAGGATGAACCTGGATAAAACTCTAGAAAGGCTTGCAAGCGGCAATCGCATCAATCACGCTGGTGATGATGCGGCTGGGCTTGCTATATCAGAAAACCTGCGAGCTCAAATTCGAGGCATGAAACAGGCCAAAAGAAATGCAATGGATGGGGTTTCTCTCATCCAAGTTTCTGAAGGCGGTCTCAACGAAATTTCGAACATGCTAATTAGGCTAAGAGAGCTCGCCATCCAAGCAGCTTCAGATACGATTGGAGATACGGAACGACAATTCACAGATCGTGAATTTCAGTCTCTTAAACAAGAAATTGACCGTATTGCCAATGTTACACAATTCAATGGTAATCCGCTTCTTAACGGAAAGGCTGGAATTTTTGAAATTCAAGTGGGAACCCATAACAACCCCATTTTAGATCGCGTTGTCTACAATGGTGAACGAGCAGATGCATCGCTAGATTCACTCAAGCTTGGTGGAGAATCCGTAGCCACCAAACAAGGTGCACAGTTGTCTCTTTCTGTGATCGATGATTCACTGATTAGAGTCAACAGCATCCGCTCTGATCTGGGTGCTCTACAAAACAGGTTGCAATCAACAATTAACAACTTAGCCATTAGTGACGAGAACCTATCTTCTGCCAATAGCCGTATCCGAGATACAGATGTTGCAGAAGAAGTGTCAGAAATGACTAAGCAAAATATTTTAATGCAATCGGGCATTGCGGTGTTAAGTCAAGCAAACAACACAAATGCTCATGCACTAAAACTTTTGAGTTAAAGCTTTGAGGGCCATGTTGTTGCAGTAGGTGTATAGCCCTCTGGGCCTCCCGAAAGGGGTTGAGTGTAAACAAACGGGTAAAATGAGTTGAGGTGATTATTGGATAAAAAATGATAGATTTCAGTTGCAAACTGAAAACTTAAAAAGTTTATAAAGATTTGTTGACATGTTTTGAAAAAAACACGCCAACAGAAGTGAAGTGATGTCAGCCTATGGGATGGGCTCATGGGATATATCACGGAATTGATATATCACTTTACTTTTCGCTAACCCCGAAAAGTAAAGTGTTAAACAGCTAAGCAGAATGCTTGCCGCCTTTAGGGATAAAGGCTGGATCTTATGGATGAGTTGCTTTGAAAGGAGGCAAGTCATGGGGTTACGTATAGCTACGAATACCACTGCTTTGAATGCTTTAAGGCAGATGGCAGCTACTAGACTAACCTTGGATAAGACCTTGGAAAGACTTGCAAGTGGAAGTCGCATCAATCATGCTGGAGACGATGCAGCAGGATTGGCGATTTCTGAAAACTTGCGCGCACAAATCCGAGGAATTAGACAAGCAAAAAGAAATGCTTCGGATGGCATTTCTCTAATTCAAGTGTCAGAGGGTGGACTCAACGAAGTTGGAAACATCCTCGTGAGACTGAGAGAACTCGCAATCCAAGCAGCATCAGATACTATTGGAGACACGGAGCGACAATTCACTGATCGTGAATTTCAATCACTCAAGCAAGAGATTGACCGTATCGCCAATGCCACTGAATTTAATGGAAATCCCCTTCTCAATGGGAAAGCCGGGATTTTCGAAATTCAGATTGGCACTCACAACAACCCAATCTTAGATAGGGTTGTATATAACGCAGAGAGATCTGATGCTTCGTTAGACGCCCTTAAACTAGGCGGAGAATCTGTTGCAACCAAACAAGGAGCTCAACTAAGTCTTGCAGTCATTGATGACGCTCTTGTTCACTCCAACAGTATCCGAGCCGATTTAGGCGCTCTGCAAAACCGCTTGCAAGCTACAATCAATAATCAATCTATTAGTGAGGAAATGCTGTCTTCAGCTAATAGTCGAATTCGTGACGCGGACGTTGCAGAAGAAGTCTCAGAACTAACAAAACAAAATATATTAATGCAGGGTGGAATTGCGGTGTTAAGTCATGCAAATAACACTAATTCATCTGCATTAAAGCTTATTTCTGGATAACTAGAATAGGCGACATAGTTTAATCGAAAGGAGGGTACTATCAAAATGTAACAAATAACACATCACCTCTTGATTTAAGAGGCGATATTTATTGCCTAAGAAATAAAGTTTATGCAAAACTTTAACTAATGGCATATAGCAAATCAGTTTTAATAGTAGGTGGAAGTGGCTTCATTGGCACGCATCTTGCGATGAAACTTCGTGATGGTTACAAGGTTTTTGCAACCTATAATACTAAAAGTCTTGCAATCCCTGGTGTAACTTTTCTGCCAATGAATATCACTAACCAAAACTTGGTAAAGAGAATTGCTTATACTGCTCAACCAGATGTGATCATTTATACAGCCGGAAGCAATAATTTTGAAATCGCAGAAAATGAGCCTAGAAAAGCAGAACGTTTACACACAGGTGGCCCAGCCGCAGTTTCAAACGCTACTGAGATTTTTCAGCCTAAATTTATTTATCTTTCTAATAGTTATATTTTTGACGGAAACAAGGGAAACTATCGTGAAACCGACACAGTACTTCCTTTTACTGCAATTGGAAAAGCAAAACTAGGAGGCGAAAATTATATCCGTGGACGGTCCTTAAATTATATTATTCTCAGATTAAGTCCCGTGATTGGAAGGGGAAATGGAAAGAATATTTCTTTTTTAGATCATCTTAGAATTAAATTGGACCGTAGAGAACGTGTAGAGTTTTTAGGAAATCAAATTCACTCCTATACAGATATTTATAGTGTAGTGAATACCATTTTACACCTTTTAGAGGGGGGGCCAAAAAACAAGATCCTGCATTTTGGTGGTCTTACAAAATTAACTGATTATGAGTTTGCTCAAAGTTTTGCTAAAAGATTTGATTATCCCACGGAACTCGTCACTTTGCGACAATCCTCTCAGCAAAAAAAATCCTCAGAAGCAGTGGTTAATGATTTTTCTTTAAATTCAACTCAAATCTCAGAAACTATGAACATAAAATCTTTGTTACTTGAAGATAGTTTTGATTTGTTAGAAAAAAATTTATAAACTTAATCCTTTTTCTTCTAAAAGATTTTTTATTTGCTCCAACAACACCTGTTGGTTAAGTTTTGATTTTTTAGTGTCCCGACTAATGCGTATAAACTCTGCAAAATAAAATTTTGCAACTTGCTCAGCAGAAACTTTATCTCCCTGAAATGTCCAATACACATCACGAAACGGACCAACCTGTGTTAAAAGCTCTTGTGCAACAGGTAAAGTGGAATTTCCATTCTGTGTATTTGTTGCATTTTGTAATTGTCCATCAATTGCAACAGTGCTCCTGTTGTGCTGTGCGAAACTCATCTGAATAACTCCGTGAGCTGAATTTGAAAATACAAGCTTCATTTGATTTCTAAATACCATAAAATCACAAGGAGTTTGTGCGACACTATAAACTTTGACTTCTTGAAATCTTGTTCCATTTTCCGAATAGCTGTTTAAGATACGGGCAAAATCCATAAAACATTCCCGGAGCTCCATCATAAAGTCTACAGTGCTTTCTTCGACTAGTTGTGTGGGTTCAAAGCTTTGTCCCAAGCCTAATATTTTATCGGCTTCTGGATTGATTTCGGATCTGGTTAACTCATGAATCCATCCTTGTCCCGATGATGGTAATTGGTCTTTAACTCTTGCCATAACGAACCCCCAAGTTATAAGTTTAGTCTAGTATTTGTGATTGTCAAATAAACCAATAGACCTTATAATTTAAAATACTCTTAACTTGCAAACAAAGTTTTGTTGTTATACAAGTCCCTTCTATGAAGAAGATTAGTATTATAATGATGGTATTTTCGTTTATAAGTCTTTTGAGTGTTACTCTCAGTTTTGCTGAGCTACCTGCAAACTACCAAAGCTTACTCGCTTCATCTAAACAGTCTGTTCTATGGGATCAAATTAATACAGACTCGTACATTACAACAAAACCAGATGAATTGAATCCCAATAAGGTCCTTATTGATGACTCTAAACTGCCAACTAAAGATCCTTCGAAATTGTATGGCCTACTTTTTCTAACAGAGTTTCTTCTGAAGTCTTTTATGACTGTTTCAGATGAAATGCCTTCGCAGTTATTTTTACCTCGTAGGCCCAAGCTTCTCCATACTTATGGGACAGCGGCAAAAGTAAAGCTAAAAATTACTAACCCATTTCTTCCTTATACTGGTATTTTTAAAACTGGAGCCATTGGCATTGTGAGGCTATCTCTTGCAAAACAAGAAGGGCCTTTTACCCCAGGAATGGCCATAAAGCTCCTTATTGACGGGAACCCTTCAATTAATTTGCAGGTAATGCATTCTGTGGATGGTCAAGAAAATGATCACAATTTTTTTAAACATGATTTTTCAAATATTATTCCTCCTCCTGTAAGAGAAGAGTTAAAAATTCTTGGTATACCATTTCATAAAACAGTAATGCAGATTAAAGACGGACCAGAAAGTGAAGGTAATCTGCCACTTTCTCAAGCTGCAAGTTTAGACAAACACGGAAAAAGCATTTCTAGCCCAGTTACCCCCTATCAAATAGTGTTTACTCCAAACGAAGATCTAGCTGTAGACGCTCATATTTTATTAGATTTCAGAACTTATCTTGGCAAGATAGGGTTTGATGATGATTCTGGCAAATTTATAGATGATGATACGGTTTTATATTCTATTAGTGTAAAGACAAAAGAAGGACCTCTCCAAAAAATTCGCGAGTTGATCCTAAAAAGTCCATTTATTGCGTCACCATATGGAGATCGGATACTTTTTTTCCAACATGCTAATCGAAGATAAAGGATAATAGACGCCGACTTCAGTAACGCACAGAGACAAAGGCACAAGTAGTCATTAGTTGCGTAACACGGTCTTTTATTGTAAGATCAACAAGTCTTTTTTGTGGGGGGAAACAAATTGAAATATTTACTATCAGTTTTATTGGTTATTTTTTTAGAAAATATTAGTTACTCTATGACGGGCAATGACTTTTTTTGCAATGAGTCCCCTATGGGGCAAACACTTTATTTTGACTACGTAATTAAGAGCTGTAAAGATGGCAAGGATGTGGCCATTGAGGGCGTTTGCACCCAAACAGTCAGATGTGTGTATGTTAGTGAGGACATCAAGAAGAAAGCAGAGAGTAAATTTACTAAAAATTTTCATGACATTTTAAAAGATAAAAAAGGGGAATTTGTTAATTATTTAAAAAACGATTCTTCTATTGCATGGCTGCCAACAACCTTGACCTGTAAGTCAACTGGAAAGCGTATCACTGTTGCAGGGCAAGCAGGGCAAGCAACGTCGCCAGTTTGCCCCTCGCCTGAAGATTGTAAGGGTGACGTTTATTTCAATATGCAGCCTGCAGTTATATCTGAAACAGACTATAACACTATATCTGACCGGCACAATCGAGCTAATATAAAAACATTTCAGACCAACGAAACAGAGTCTAATAAATCAGAATCAGGGGAAGCAAAATGAAAAAGTTAAAATTTTTATGGATTTTTATAGCTCTATTTTTGTTATCAACACAAATTTGGACTGCAGGCATAGTAACAATTACAGGAAAGCTAACTTCGATAACTGCAACTCAATATTTGGTTGAAACAAAAGATTCTATTTATTATATCAATCGCAAGGACACTTTGCCCATAGAAGCTGAAAAAATAAAACTTCAAGTGTCTATTGCTGTCCCATTTGATGGGATCACGCTTATCAAATCTAAACATAAAATAGCACAAAAATAGATTGGGGTTAGAAAACGCAAGCCTTGGTCTAGATTGCCAGTGACTCAGTCAATTTAGCTCCTCTTTAGGGTGCAACTTGTATAAAATACCGGCTTGCTCGTTTCAAATCCTCTAGTATAAAATTTATAAAAAATATGTAACTAGTCAGCAGTTTCTATAGTTCAAAGAAACTCTGTGTCAGTGAGCGGTGTCTGTGTCTGTGCCAGATGACAGTGCCGGATAACAGTTTGCCAGTTTACCAGACTGCCTGAATGCCAGGCCGGTTTTCAGGTTCTT
>JACQAU010000321.1 GCA_016194835.1 Deltaproteobacteria bacterium | reverse complement strand
CAAAAGTTGGTATTGAGAAAGGCAGCTTAACTATTGGTTCAGAAAAAGAAGGAGCAAACACAGTTAGTTCAACTGAAACTTTATTAAATATTGACGTGAAGCATATAAACATTAAGCAAGTAATTCAATTGGCGCATACGCTCGAATCAGGATCGCGAATAGTCAAAATAAGAAATCTAAAAATAACTACCGACCCTGATCTTTCTGGTTATCTAGATTCTACTTTATCTTTATCTTGCTTTAATGTAAAAAACAAGGAGGGGTCTTAATGAATCACTCTGAAGAACAAACACAAGAAATAACGTCACCTACGCTGATATTTGCAAGACTAAGCTTAGGGCAAAAAATATTGAGAGTTTCGTTGTGGACATTGTTGACCATTTTACTTTTGATATTTTTTACTTATTGGAAACTTCCAGAAACACGACTTAAGAATTTTATTTATGGAAATATTTCCTCTGCTCTAAATGCGCAAGGAATTACACTTTCAGCACTACAAACCACACTTTCCATTGGTGTTTTGGGCTTAGATTATGAAATGAAAGATGTAAGCATTAACTTTCCAAGCTTAGATCATGTAGTGCAAGTTGATCACATTTCTATTTCTCCTTCCTTAATGCCTTTTTTATGGGGAAACCTGGGAGGTAGCTTAGAAATTAAACAGGGAGATGGAACAGCAGCTGGAAAATTTTCCTTGAATCAAAAGAAATCTACTATAAATAGTGATTTTGTATTTAAAAATTTTAACTTATCTAAATCTAGTTTGTTTGAACTTGCTTTTAAAATAAAAGGTGGTGGACTTTTAAACGGTAAATTGAAATTTTCAGGGGCTTTGGTTACGCCAGAAACTTGGATTGGTGATGTTAGACTTAAATTAAGTAAAATAAAACTTGAGCCTCAATTTATTGTAGGGTTTTCTGTGCCAGAATTAAATCTTTCAGAAGGCGTTATTGAGTTTGACGTACAAAATAAAGTAGCTTCTGTGAAAAATATCAAACTCGGAAAAAATGGATTAACTTCAGATGATATTCAAGGCATGATATCTGGCGAAATGCAACTTGGAAAAACTTTGGATGCAAGCACGCTTAAATTAAAAACAAAATTTGGTTTTTCCCAAAACATTCAAAAAGCATTTGTTCTTTTAGATGCACTGATGGGTGTTGCCAAACAAAGTGACGGCAATTATGCTTATCGGGTGGAAGGTTTGTTCTCTTCGCCTCAGTTTGTACCTGGAAATGGGAGTTAATTTACGGCATCCAGTACAAAAAATCATAATCACAAATTTTTATGGATCACTGATCCATGGATTAGTTTGGACCATAAAAAAGATACAACTCTCAGGCTTATAGAAGAATCACTAAAATTTAACATCCACTCTTATTGGTGTGATGTAAAAAGTATTTGTTTGGTAAATACAAAAGTGCAATGCGAAGCGTTTCTGGTGGGTGCTGATAATTTCAATCTAACAAACAAGACGCAAGTACAGATTTTAGAACCCGCCTTTTTCTCGCAAATACATTATCGAGTCGATCCTCCGTTGGATTTTGGCTACACGCATCCACTGCAGCTCCTAGTTTTAGGAACTCACAAGAAAACTGAAATTGTTAATCCCACTAAAGTATTGTTTTCTAGTAATGAAAAATTTACCGGAGCCATATTGAAATCATTTTTTCCTTCTTCGTTAATTTCAAGTTCTTTTGAGTTATTAAATACTTTTATTAAAAGAGAAAAAAAAGTGGTCTTAAAGCCACTGTACCAGGCACAAGGTCAGGGTATTGAGCTATTGGAGTGTGAAAAAACAGAAAACCTAAAGAACAGATTATCTTTTGCGACTTCTGATTTTACTAGACCTATTTTACTTCAGAAGTTTTTGTCGCAAATTTATGAAGGTGAAAAGAGACTTTGGTTTATAGATGGAAAACTTTTAGCATATGTAAAAAAACACCCGTCTCATGGTTCATTTAAAGTCAATATAGATCTTGGCTCTAAAATAGAGAAAACGACTTTAAGTAAAAAAGAAAATAAAGTAGCTTATGCGCTTT
>JACQAU010000328.1 GCA_016194835.1 Deltaproteobacteria bacterium | reverse complement strand
CTGAGAGTCATGATAAAACTGTACCGCAAGTTGGTAAGTGCGAAATGTTTTCATATTAAATTGCTGACTAGTTACAAAATAATTTAAATTATTGTTTAAGCATTATTCACTTATACAAATGATCTACAATTTGCGGTACCACGTAACAATCGTTGCAAATTAAGAATCAGAAGTTTTAGATTGACAACACAGAGTAATCAAACCGGTGACGGTCTCTGTCTCAGAATCTGTATCAGTATCAGCATCAGTTGCTGTAACTGTTTCTACAGCCACGACAAAGACAATGTGACATAAAGACTGTGAGCTGGAAGCGAACACACTCTGCATTGCAAGCGCAGCCATGGAAGGCGAGCATGACAATACAAAGAAGCACCTAAACAATCGGCCTCATGAATCAACTCTGGAGTACAAAATAAATCCAAGAGAGTCTGAACTTCACGAAGTGAACCAAGTGAAATTCTATAAAACTTCTCTCTTTCCTTGGCTGAACTTTTTGCACTACCCTCACTTAGATTTAACACTATACTTAGCATTGCCCGTTCAAATTGATCCCTCTTGTTTCCTTTTAGTTTTAGCCTCTCAGCGCTTTTGTAAAACTTCATTGCCTGTTGGTAAGTTCTAAAATTTGTTAGCATTTTTATTTTTCACGGCATATGGCATACAGACAATGAGGCAAACTGGCAAACAGTTGCAGTTTCAGGATTTTACATAACCACTAACTGACACTGAAACTGAGACTGAGACAGTAACAGTAACTGTTCCATCAACAGTTACGGGCAATCTGTGTGTTGTTCTCAATATAGCTGAGGGTTCTGGAAAAAATTCAGTAGCAGAGAAAAGAAGATTTTATAGTATAGCAATGGGCTCGCTTCGTGAAGTTCAAGCTCTACTTGATCTTATTGAACAAAATGGCTTGATTGAGCTTGCAGATCAAGTTGCAGCTCATCTTTATAAACTCATCCAAAACCCAGGTGCCTGGTCCAGATCCTGATCCTGCTTGCCCGATTGCCAGTTTGCCTGCTTCCAGAACTGCCTGCTATTTTGCAGCCATACTTAATGCCTTGTGCCTATGTTTCTGCAACGATTGTTACGGAGTCCCCCCACAATTTGTCATTTTTATTGTCACTGTCTAATACTTAGACACTCTATTTTATTTTTATTTTTTATAGTCGAGATAACCGCTTAATTTTCTTGGAGACATTTTTGAACCAACAGCAAAAATAAGTGGCATGGTTATTGTATATAATGGATAGGATTATGGCTGCAGGTGTTTAAACAATTATTGTTTATGTATTTGAAAGAGGTTAAAAATATGGCTACTAAAAAATTTAAAAAATACTTTAGTAAGATTGTTGAAGATAAAAACATCAGGACAACGTTTTATAAAAGCTCTCCATTAATTTTTTTAGGAATGATTTTAACCCTGCTGGTTTTAGCAAGATGTAGCCCGATTGCTCCTAGTATATCTAAAAATGGTTACAATAAGAATGACAATGATATAAAACAACCACACTCAGATGACGTAAGCAAACACCCAACAGAAGAAAAAATCGAACTAAAACCACTAAAACCGTTATTTCGCTTAGCAGGAGACGAATTTGCATCAGATAAACCTAATGTAGATTTGGGAAGTGATGAGAAGAAAGCAGAAAAAGAAATGAAAGAAGTCATTTACTCTGCAAACTCAAATGAAAAAATATTTAAAGAATTAAAAGAAAAAGGAAAAATATTAATTCCTGTATTTAATAAAGATGAAAATAATCAAGAAATGAAGATCACTAAAATTAAAGTCATTTTTGATGTCAAAACGCTTTTTGAGACTAGTTCTATAGAAACCATAAAAACAGAAACAATAGATGCTCTGAAAACAGTCATTAAGGAGCAATCTATTGTTAAGACTTTATCAATATTACAAGATAAGCTTGATCAAAAAAAAGACGAGAGCAATCCAGCGTTATTTTTAAGTCACTTGGTAGAAACTTCTAGCGCAAAATTTGAGCCTAATACAAGCACTAATACAAGTATTGATACAAGCAAAGTCCAATCTATTTCGACTACTTCTGTCAATTCAGGGGTATTTTGCCTATTTTCTTGTCAAGAGCACGATGAATTATTGAAAAAATTAAAAAAAGAAGACGAAAAACTTAACCCACTTTATAGCG
>JACQAU010000315.1 GCA_016194835.1 Deltaproteobacteria bacterium | reverse complement strand
GCATCAAAAGGTGTTGGTTGGATTTTATTTATAGGATTTTTGTTATACCTGTTTTCCTGGTTAAAAAAGAAACACATCTATACTCGTGAAGAAAAATTTTTATTACTTTGGAGTTTTTCTTTTCTTTTTTCGTGGATTGTCATTAGACAAGGAAACTTTGGGCATGATTATTATTTTTTGCCATTTTCAATTCCGATTGCAATTTTAGGCAGTTTAACACTTCTGAAAATAATAAATAAAATTATCTTAATTAGCTTAATTATATTGAGTATTGGCTATGGTATTTATCCACTTTTCAAACTCTCACCAGTGTCAGACCAACCACCAAAGTTTTGTGAGATGGAACAGCGCTAGCTATAAATTAAAAATACCCCATTTTATTTTTTATTTTGCTCCATCTTCTTTTTAATCTCGCGTCTAAGCCATGTTCTCTGATTCTGGGATCAAATTTCCATTTGTCAATAAAAAGATGTAAGCCTTCTTGTTCATAGTTTGTAGGCAGATTTTGGGTATCTCTGGTACCTTTTGATAAATGCCAAATGTAACAATCTCCAACTTGAAAGTATTTTTTTCCAGCTCTATCCATTCGCTCTCTAAAATCCGTATCTTCGTAGGTTACAAAAAAACGCTCATCAAACTCGCCAATTGAGTTAAATAGCTCACGCTTAAAAAACATCAAAACCGACACCCAATTTTTATTAAATTTACCCACATTTCTTTTAATAAAAGCCTGGGCCTTTTTTGGTGTTTCTATAGGATCAAACGGGGTTTCGTCATAATATGGTCCAATCATGTCAGCGTCTAACTCTGCAAGACGAGTTAATAAAACCTGGTTCCATGACGGCATTAACCATGTGTCATTATTTAAAATAGCCACATACTTTTTATTGCAAGCCTTCACACCCTAATTTACAGCTCTGCCAAAACCAACATTGCTTTGATTAGTAATTACACTCATTTTCCAGCCATGCCTAGAAAATTGAATTTCAAAATTTTTTAATACTTCTGACGTGTTATCACTAGAATTATTATTGATCACAATAAGCTCATTGATATATTTTGAATTTTCTAAAAGCGAATTTAAACAACGCTCTGTTAAATAAGCCTGATTAAATACAGGAATAACTATAGTGATCTCGTGCATTGTGTTAATAAAATTTCTCAATTTGCACTATTTGCGCAGGATCAATGGCGTCTTCAGAGCTCAATTCAGCCACTTGATGAATAACAGTTTTAGCTAATTCTTGATATGCACTAGAAACAAGTGACGCTGGATCTTGCATAGTAATAGGCTTGCCACAATCTCCACTTTCACAAACTGAATTTTGTATAGGAATTTCTGCCAATAATTTACGTCTTAGTTTTTCAGCTAAATGTGTGCCTCCACCGTTGCCAAAAATATAATGCTTTTTTTGACAACCATCGCATACAAAATAACTCATATTCTCTACAACACCTAACACTGGAATATGCACTTTTTCGAACATATAAAAAGCTTTTCTCACATCCTGCATAGAAACTTCTTGAGGCGTAGTAACTAACAAAGCCCCCACTACTGGCACTAGCTGTGCTAGTGATAATTGTACATCTCCAGTACCAGGAGGCATATCGACAATCAAATAATCCAATGTTCCCCAATCAACATTATAACAAAACTGATTTACTACGCTATGAAGCATAGGACCTCGCCAAATCAGAGGCTGATCAGCCTTAATCAAAAAACCCATAGACATGACTTTGATCCCATAGTTTTCTGGTGGAATAAGTATTTCTTCATTTGCTACTTTCAATTTTAGTTGTTCAGATACTCCCATCATTGTGGGGATATTTGGGCCGTACACATCGGCGTCCATAAGTCCAACCCGTGCGCCGCTTAATTTCAAGGCACAAGCTAGGTTTACTGCAACTGTGCTTTTACCAACTCCTCCCTTACCGCTAGAAACCGCAATAATATTAGAAACACCTGGAATTGCTTTTTTGTCAGCCATATTTTTTATCCTTTAATTCCTGTTCTATAATAGCTACCACATCCCATTTACATCCACCACATCCGGTTGATGCACAAGTATCTGCTTTAATTTTTTCTAACGTATCCGCACCTGCTTGAATAGCTCTTAAAAGGTCTAATAACATTACGTTATGACAAAAACAAACTACTCTATATTCTTCTGAAATCACGTCTTCCATTTTATAACTACTGATTGTAGTATATAAAGTAATTATGCCAGAACATCTACAAAAAAAGCAAAACTCAATACAACAGGCATTAATGAAAAATATTACTTCTATTATTGATCTCATTGGTGAGAACCATAAGCGAGAAGGTTTAATACGAACTCCAAAACGATTCGCAGAAACTTTTCAGTTTTTAACCTCTGGATATAATGTTGATTTCAAAAAACTGGTTGGCAACGCTATTTTTCATGAAAAATTAAGTGAAATCGTTATCATAAGGGATATAGAACTTTTTTCACTTTGTGAGCATCATTTACTGCCTTTTTATGGCAAGGCACACGTAGCATATATACCCAATGGCAAAATTCTTGGCCTTTCAAAAGTTCCAAGAATTGTAGATGCATTTGCCAGGCGATTGCAGCTTCAAGAAAGATTGACCTCTCAAATTGCAGAAACTTTAATGAAAATTATAAATCCACTAGGAGTTGCAGTAATTATCGAAGCTTTCCATCTCTGTATGATGATGAGAGGAGTAGAAAAGCAGCAGAGTTACACTATTACGAGCTCGATGCTTGGAGTGTTTCGCTCAAACCCAGCAACTAGACAAGAATTTTTAAGCCTGCTTGGCAACGTATCTACATACTAGTACAAGGAACCAGGCAAGAAGTTTAAAAACATGCTTATCTCAAAAGCACATGTGAGATAAGCATGTTTAAAAATGATACGAAGCAGTCACATATGCTACACGCGCAATATAATCATTATCTTCATACGCACCAGATAAAATAAAGTTTTTTGAAGTTCCAATCAATGCATAGTCATCATATTGAGCACTATCAAACTTTTGCTTAGCCCAAATAAATCCTAAAGTTGTATCTAAAGATTTGATTGCTTTATAATTTAGTTTCAGATCAACTCGACTGATTCGATAATCATCATAAAAACAATGTCTTGAACCGTTACTCCAGGAGCAGGAATACCTGGTTGTAAAGAAAACTCTGCACCGCCATTAGAAACCACTTGTTGCACAGAAGTCGAAAAATCCAATTTATTTTGTAACTAGTCAGCAGTTTCTATAGTTCAAAGAAACTCTGTGTCAGTGAGCGGTGTCTGTGTCTGTGCCAGATGACAG